>JAJSLI010000135.1 GCA_021272315.1 Methylacidiphilales bacterium
TTCGACGAGGATGATCCCCGCAACCCGGCGACCATCGCGGACAACGTGGGCGACAACGTGGGCGACTGCGCGGGCATGGCCGCCGACGTGTTCGAGACCTACGCGGTGAGCCTCATCGGCAGCGTGCTCGTGGCCGCGCTCATCCCCGACCATCCGGAGTACATCATTTTTCCGTTCCTGCTCTGCGGCGCCTCGGTCATCGCCTCGGTACTCGGCATTCTCTTCATCAATTTCGGCAACCTGAAGCCCAACAACGCGCTGCTCGCCGGCGTGGCGCTGAGCGCGGGCGTGGCCGCCGTCCTCTTCCTGCCGCTGACCTGGATCCTCTTCCCGACAGAATGGGTCTCCCTCTACGTGCCGACGCTGGTCGGCCTGGCCATGACCTTCATCACGGTGCTGATCACCAATTATTACACCGGCATGGGATTCCCGCCGGTGCTCAAGATCGCGCGCGCCTCGGAAACGGGCCACGCCACCAACATCATCGCGGGCCTGGCCGTGGGCCTCCACGCGACGCTGCTGCCGGTCTTCTTCATCGGCCTCTCGATCCTGGTCTCCTTCCACTGCCACGGCCTCTACGGCGTGGCCATCGCGGTGGTGAGCATGCTGAGCCTCTCCGGCATCATCATCTCGCTCGACTGCTTCGGCCCGATCACCGACAACGCGGGTGGCCTGGCCGTGATGTCGAAGCTTCCCAAGGAAGTGCGCAAGATCACCGACGAGCTCGACGCCATCGGCAACACCATGAAAGCCGTGACCAAGGGATACGCCATCGCCTCGGCCGGTCTCGCCGCGCTGGTGCTCTTCAGCTCCTATGTCCAGGTCTTGCGGGCCCATCGTGAACTGATGGACGTCAACGCCCTGCCCATCGCGTTCAGCCTGGAAAACCCGGTCATCCTTATCGGCCTCTTCATCGGCGGTTTGCTGCCGTTCCTTTTTGTCGCCAACACGATGGACGCCGTGGGCAACGCCGCCGGCGCCGTCGTTCGCGAAGTCCGCCGTCAGCTCACGGCCAAGCCGGGCATCCTGACCGGAACCGACAAGCCCGAGTACGGCACCTGCGTCGATATCGTGACCAAGGCCGCACTGCGCGAAATGATATTCCCCGCGCTGCTGCCGCTCCTGGCCGTGCTGATCGTGGCCGGCGTTCCCTCGTTGTGTGGGCACTTTTTCCCCGACTGGGGCATCACGTCGGCGGACGGCGCCACGGCACTCGGCGGCGTGCTGGTCGGAACGATCATCACCGGCCTCTTTGTCGCCATTTCGCTGACTTCCTCCGGCGGCGCGTGGGACAACGCCAAGAAGTACATCGAGGAAGGCAACTTCGGCGGCAAAGGCTCCCCGGCCCATGCGGCGGCGGTCACCGGCGATACGGTGGGCGATCCTTACAAGGACACCTCCGGCCCGGCGATCAATCCGATGATCAAGGTCGTCAACGTCCTGGCCATCCTCATTATTCCGCTGTTCTTTTAGGCGATAATTGACGGAATTACGGAATTTTCGGAATTAACGAAATTGCAGAAGGGGGAAATCCGAAAGGGTTTCCCCTTTTTGTTTTCAATCCTTCCTCGGCCCGCCTCTGCTTTTCTCTTCAGTTCTCTTCAGCCCTCCGTGCGAAAGCTTTCACCTTCCCCTGCCTTCCCAATTCCGTTAATTCCGTAAATTTGGTAATTCCGTTAAAATCCAGGAACCTCGCATGGACATCGTTAATCGTGCCGCAGCAAAACCGTTCATCACCAAGGACGGCTCGGAAATCCGCGAACTGCTCGCCTACCGCAACTCGGTCATCCGCAACCAGAGCCTGGCCGAGGCAACGATTGCGCCGGGCGCCGCCACACAGGAGCATTATCACCCCAAGTCGGAGGAGATTTATTACATCCTCCGCGGCGCGGGCCGGATGAAACTCGACGGCGAACTGCGCGAGGTCGGCCCCCTCGACGCCATCGCCATCCCGCCCGGCGCCCGCCACAAAATCTGGAACACCGGCCCGGAACCGCTCGTCCTGCTCTGCTGCTGCGCCCCTGCCTACGAAAACGATGACACGGTGATGGTGGAGTAATTGGAGATTCTAAAACCCCGTAGGCTTTGTATTCTTTGAGCGCTTTGGAATCTCAGAAGACCCTCTTTCACACCTTCGACTCGCCGGGTGACGCCCTCGCGCTCGACGGCGGTCGCACGCTTTCGCCCTATACCCTCGCCTACCAGACCTGGGGCAAGCTCAACGCCGACCGCTCCAACGCCATCCTCATTTTCCACGCCCTCAGCGGCGATTCCCACGTCACCGGCGTTCACGAGGACGGACGCACCGGCTGGTGGGACTTCATGGTCGGGCCCGGTCGCGCCTTCGACACGGAAAAATGGTTCGTCATCTGCGCCAACGTCATCGGCGGCTGCAAGGGATCAACCGGCCCTGGCTCGATCAACCCCGCCACCGGCAAGCCCTTCGCGACCGATTTTCCCGTCATCACGCTCAACGACATGGCGCGCGCGCAACGCCCGCTCCTGCGCGAACTCGGCATCGAGCGTCTCCATGCCGTCACGGGCGGACGCATGGGCGGCATGCTCAGCCTCGCCTTCGCGCAGCTCTACCCGGACATGACCGAACGCGCCATCGTCCTGGCGACAGCGGCGGCAAATCACGCCCAGGCCATCGCCTGGAATAAAATCGGCCGCCGCGCCATCATGAACGACCCGCTCTGGCGCGAAGGCCACTACTACAACGAGCCCGAGGGCCCGCCCAAGCGCGGCCTCGCCGTGGCCCGCATGATCGGCCATGTCACCTACATCAGCGAAGGCGCCATGGACCGAAAATTCGGGCGCAATCTCCAAGCCGCCGAGAAAGAGAGCTTCTCCTTCGACGTCGATTACTCGGTCGAAAGTTACCTCGCCTATCAGGGCAGCATCTTCCACGAACGCTTCGACGCCAACTCCTACCTCTACATCACCCGCGCCATCGACTACTTCGATTTCGCCGCCGGTACGGGCGGAGACCTCACCGCCGCGTTCGCCCGGACCCGCGCGCGCTTCCAGTTCTTTTCCTACGACGCCGACTGGCTCTACTCGCCCGACCGCGTCGAAGCCATGGCCCTCGCCGCGCGCGCCGCCGGACGCGAGGCCGTCCACCACAAGATCCACGCCCCGCTCGGCCACGACGCCTTCCTCGTCCAGAAGGAACCGCAGAGCGGGTTGATCCGGGATTTTTTGGCGGAATAACGGGATTGTTGACAGATTAGCAAGATGACCCAGCCCATGGACCCGACTGCCGCAGGCATAGAAACGCCCATGCAATTGCCCATGCCCATCAGACCAGCGGGATGGATAACACGGGGAAAGCGCGGAGTCCTCATGGCGACACTCGTCTGGGCGTTTCTAAGCGCTTTTATCGTTTGGTGGCACCTGCATTTTGGCATGATCCAATATGGCGGTCTGGATGGCGGTCTTCTGGTCAACATAGCGTGGCAGGAATATCTCGGGGCGGAGCCCTACCGGGATTTTTTCACGCCAATCGATCCCCTTTTTGTTTTCCCAGCAGGGTGGGCATTCGAACTCCTGGGCCCAACCTGGCACTCGCTTCTCGTTCTGATCGCATTTTTTTCCGTGGCGACCTTCACGTGGGCATGGCTTCTTCTTCGCAAGGCGGGATTAAACTCGATTTACTCGCTGGCGCTCTCCTTTGCCATCCAGGCCATGACGACGATGCCCTTTTCCTGGTGGTGGTACAATCAGGTGACTTCCGTCGTTGCGGCCATCTTCATCGGGTCGAGCTTTCTCCTGCTCATGCAACCCAGGGACCCCTGGGCACGGCTCTCGTTTTGGATGGCGTTATTTCTCCTCGGCTTGGCCAAATCAAATGTAGCCGGACCCATGCTCATCGTTTTTCTCGGCGCGCTTCTTTGGGAAAAGACGACGCGCAAATTCACCCTGGCCGCCACGCTGACGGCCGGGTTGGCCGCAGTGGCCTTTCTCGGGTTCCACGGCATTTCCGTGCCGCTGCTTGTGAATAGCTATCTTATTCTGTCGGATCGCCTTTGGACTCCGCAAATGTGGATGGGCAATTTCGTGGCCGACATTAACCCATGGGTGAATAAAATCAGCTTTCCCTGCATTGCCCTGCTCCTGGCCGCTCCGCTCTTCATGTTTCTCCAGATGGCCAAGACCCGGACGGAAGCCATTCCCTTGCGCGCAATTTTTGTCCTTAGCTTCATGACGACACTGAGTTCGATGATCGGACTGGCCGTCAACCGCGATCTGAAGATGACCGACGCGGCGCGTTGTCTGGTTGCCGCGGAAATGATGGCCCTCTTTTTACAGAAAACGCACGCACCCATTCGCCTAAACATCATGCGCCTTGTGACGGTTGTCGCCATCGTTTTGACTTTCACCGGCCTGACCATCGGTGCTTTGCGGGTGCGGGTCTTTTCCATCGGCCCGGGGCGTTACGCGGAACACACCCCTCTCAAGACATTGTCCCAGCCGGCCTTTTTTCAGGGCATGCAAGTCGGGCCTACTTTCGACGAAACCATCGAGGACATCGCGACGGTCCTGGCCGGGGAAGGCTGGCCCGGGAACCGTCACTTGAAAATCTTTATGGGGCCCCGCATCGATTGCTGTTACGCGGCCTTTGACGTGCCAGTGGAACCGGGACTGGCCGTTTTTTGGGAAAAAATTCCCTCAACCCATCACGGTGAAAATATCCCCGATGGCGACGGGGAGGGTATTCCGGAATATCAGCGGCGTCCTTCACGGTGGATTCAGGATGGGGAGCCGCTCGATCCCCGGGTTCAGCGCTTCATTGATGCCAAATTCGATCTTTGTCTCTTTTGTCTAAACTTTGACGGAATTCCGAACCTGACCCTGATGCCGCCCGATTTACGCGCCGAACTTTACGCTCATTACCATGTTGATTATCATCGGCACATCGCGGTGTTCCGTCGAATCGCCGGCAACTGACCGGGCCGGTCCAAAAATAAAGCCGCGACCTCAGTCTCTGGAGGCGTAGTTACGCCCCCTCCGTTCGGCAGGATACTGCCGAGGTCAAAATGTGCACCACATCGGCAGCCGAATAGGAAAGCGAATCAGGCCTGAGGAAAGCTTTTAATTCGGCGAGGGAATCTCCCGCCGTAACCAAGGGCGGCTCAATGACGCCGGACCGGGTCGTCTGCCCCAGGCCAATGGTGGATAGCAGTCCGTTGCAAATGCATTTCCGTCCCGCGGTGCTTTCAGGCTTTCCTCCCTTTCGCACGTAATCACCGGCGTCTTCGCTGGCACAACGATAACCGACCGTGCCATCCGGCTTGGCATAAGCCTGTCGCAAAAGCCCGATGTCGCAAACCCGCGAGCGTTTTTGTTCGACCTCCGGGGATGAGGCGCTTCCTTCAAGCCCAACGATCTTAAAGGGAAAGCCGGTGGGCGAAGCCAGGGGATCGGTGAGGACCTCGATGGTCCCGTCGCGCACCTTCTTGAGCACCTGCTGTTTCAGCCCAAGGGCGACACCCGACTCTTCACAAAAAGCGAACGGTGTGCCGACTTGAATGCCGGTCGCTCCCACTGCCAGGGCGCTATCGAGCATTCCAGGGCCCCAGTAGGAACCTGCCAGCCAAAACGGATAGCCCAATTGCCGAAACCGCTCCATATCGGGCAGGTCACGCGGGCCATAGATGGGTTCGCCGCGCGTGTTCAATTGCATCTGGCCGCGAGGCGGGGCATTATGCCCGCCCGCGCTGCTGCCCTCCACGATGAAGCCGGTGATTTTCCCCTGGGCTTTTTTCGACAAACTGAGAGCCAGGGTGGCCGAGGAGACGATGGGAATGAAGTGAGGCCGCTTCAAGACCGGCGGATTCCCCTGCCAGAATTCCCTTGGATCAAAGGAAATGGTGTAGGTGCTTCCCTCCGCCGCTCCAACGACGTCAATTTTCAAGGTGGCCGGCTCGCCCGCCGCCAGAGCGTCAAGAACGGCCGGGATATGGTTCGGTATGCCCGCGCCAATCAGTACATAATCAACCCCCGCAAGCATCGCGCCATAAAGAACGGCCAGGGTCGGCAGCTGAATCTTCTCCATCAAGTTGATCCCCACGATTCCGGGGTGATTTTCCCGCGCCAAAAAAACCTCGACGAAGTTTGCGGCCATCAGCAGCGTTTCGGTTTCCTTGGGCATTTCCAACCGGCTCAGCGGCGTGGCCCGGTAACCTTCTTTGGCGGGAATGCCATCGGGCGGGTAATAACGGGCAATCAAGGGCGCAACGAGATCTTGTTTGGGGAAATGTCCCAAAGCCCGGAGCATGTGACCGCCGGGATCTCCCTGTTGCAGGCGGCGGGCTAGAACGACATCCATGGCCGTTCCTGAAATGACGCCGAGATGGCCCAAACTGGAAACCGCTTTGGCCAAACGCCAATTGGAAACCCCAATGCCCATGCCGCCTTGGATCAGTTGCGGAAGCGAATCGGAAGTCACAAGGGATGACTATACCAAGGGTTGGTTCTCGCGGCAAATGGAAAGCCGGGGTTCGACGCCATGAGCAGCAATAAAGACTCGTGGACAGGCACTTCCGGAAGAGCCGAAGAATTTCGTTCTGGTAAATCTACTCGCTTGCAGCCTTACTGGAAACAGACATGCCCCAATTAATCCCAGGGTTAGTTTCAGTCACGTTTCGCTCACTCCCGCCGGAGGAAATTATCAACCTGACTGTCAAAGCCGGACTTAAGACCATCGAATGGGGCGGCGATATTCACGTTCCACCTGGCGATGGGGCTCGGGCCCGTGAGGTTGGACGCCAGACCCGGGAAGCGGGCATGTCCGTTGCCGCCTACGGTTCCTACTACCGGGTTGGATTCAGCGAAACCAACGGATTGCCTTTCGCGCAAGTGCTCGACACCGCCGTGACCCTCGGTGCTCCGACAATTCGCGTCTGGGCCGGCCAGAAAGGATCCCACGACACGCCTCCGCAGGAACGAAGCGCGGTCATCGCCGACGCCCTCCGGATCGCCGATCTGTCCCGGGCGCACGGTGTGACAATCAGCTTCGAATACCATGACGGCACCCTCACCGATACTCGGGATTCGGTTCAACGGTTGCTGGAGGAAATGGCGCACCCCAATCTTGAATTTCTCTGGCAGCCCAAGCATGGCGAAACAGTGGAGCAAGGCGTGGCGCGCCTGCGGGATGTCTGCCCGCGCCTGCGCCACGTTCATGTCTTCCACTGGTGGCCCACGGCTTCCGACCGGCGCCCGCTGATCGAGGGCAGGGAGCGCTGGGGGTATTATCTCGAAATTCTCCAAGGCATGGGGAAAACGGTGCCCTGCCTGCTTGAATTTGTCCGCGATGACAGCACCGAGCAATTCCTTCAGGATGCGGCGACACTACGCGACTGGCTCGGCAAAAGTGTGCAATTGTAGAAGCCATCAATCGCCAAAGAACCTGGAAATCGGGTCTTGATTCCTCTCCGGCCCTCGTAGCCGAGAGTTCCGCCTTCCGAACCAAGCACATGCCTTTGCGCGCGGTAAAGAAGAGCAGCCCAAGACTTGGAACGCCAAGGTGGTGGTCAAGAGCCCCTGAAGAAGACGCCTTGACCCGCTCTACTGGAAACGAAGGTTGCTCGACAAATTTAATGTCATCTAAAACGCTTGCTGACTTTAATACACTTGTTATTCTGAAATCATGACCGTTTTCGGCAGGTTGACCGTCATCGCTTTAAGCTTGGTCTTCACGGCTTCTGTTTGCCAGGCCGCCAACTTGGAGGGTTTTTTGATTTATGCCCCCCCAGCGGGAAGCGAGGCATCGCAGGGCAACATCGTGGCGTTTTCCGACATCTATTGGCTCTCTCCGAATGGCGGGTCGATTACCACCATGTCAGGCTCCACCGCCACATTCTCGAGCGCATCGATAGCACAATTTGTTTATTTGGATGATGCGTATTGGCGCATGATGAACGACAATGCCAGTTACAAGCCCTTTCGCACTGGAGTCTTTGACCGCGAAGTCGTCATTCCCGGTGAACATTCCGATATCATCTCCGACAACGAAATCCACCTTTTCACGATCGGTTCCCAAACTCTTGACTCCCTCATTAAAGCCGCGCCGGATTACGCTGCCGCCCTGACGCCTGTTAAAACCGAATTGGATGCTGACATCACTCGTTATCAAAGCGGAGAACGTAAAGTTAACGACCAATGGATGAGTGTCCAAGATTATCAGGCAACGTACGGAAAACCTTCCGCGCCCGCCTCAACCGAAAACTGGACAACGCTGGATGGCAAAACGTACAAGAATGTTGTCGTCAACGCTCAAGACGACGATGGCGTCACGATCACTTATACGGGTGGAGTAGCCAAAATTCCCTACTACGAGTTGCCCTTGCAACTCCAAAAGCGGTTTGGACAAGATTATGACAGCTTGGTAGCCAAGAAAAAGGCGGCTGAAAAAGCGCTGGCAGAGGCCACCCGCCATGAAGCGGAACGGAACCAACAGCAGAACGGGGGGGCAGCCGCACAGTCGCAGACAGAACAAGGAGGAGGCTATACCAGCCAGACACCCGCCCAGACAACCCCCCAGGCAATCACCACTGCCCAACCCAACCGACCAGCGCCGGCGGCAAATCCGACCACCCCACCTGCCCAGGTTGAAAACCAAAGCACCTACGCCGGATCGATCTATAGCTATAGCGACCCTCAGGATATTTGCTATCTGGACAGCCCCGCAGTCGTCGTGTGGCCGGAATCGCCGGACCTCACAGCAACCGCGACCAACTTGCAGGGTCGGCAAACGCTCGCCTTGAGGATTACAACCGAAGGCAATCAGCCGGAAGCGCCGGAAAAAATTGAAGCGACTTTTCTTTCCACAAGCACCGCCAAAAAACCTGACTATGTCCGTAAGGTCAAATTTTTGGTGGATGGAGTTCTCATACCCGTCAGTGAGCTGAAGAACACCGACGGTGACGTTTCATTCGTTGCCGGACGCCTCGCCGACCGTGTCTCCTTTTATCTGCCGTCGGATCAGGCGAAATCAATTTTTAATGGGAAAAATGTGACCTTCAGCGTTGGGAACGACACCTACAGGATCGATCAGAACGGATTATCTGCCTTTCAAAAGTATTTTACTGATGTGGACCGGCTTCCTCCGGCCGCTTCCCAATTTGTCCGGACCTATCACAGCATCTTGGCCAAGCGTCCTTCGTTGACCGAAACGCTGGGAACGGTATGCGAATATGTCATTTACGGTTTCGTTATCCTGTCTTTCGTCGCAATTATAACCGCATTTGTGTTGTGTGCGTCCACTTTCTTGAAAATGTGACGGGGCGGCTTTTGCATGTGCAGGATCGGGACGACATGATGACCTGGTTGGCCTCATCGGGTGATGCAGCGGCAGAGTGAAGCCACCCGTCCGGTTGGGTAAAGACGAGGCGTGTTTCCAGAAAAAGGTCGAAACCGCGTTCCCGCTCAATTTTCAACCTCACCGAGACACACAAAAAGACTACTGGTCGATCAGCGGTGCCGGGAAAATTCCTCGTGCAATCCCGCATAGACACCCCCGGCGGTGATGAGCGATTCGTGCGTGCCTCGCTCAACAATACGGCCCTCATGGAGAACGAGGATGAGCGAGGCTTTGCGGATGGTGGAGAGCCGATGCGCAATCACGAAAGTCGTCCGATCTTCCAGCAGAATTTCAAGCGCCGCTTGAATAAGCGCCTCGCTTTTTGTATCCACCGCGCTGGTGGCTTCATCCAAAATTAATATCCGGGGCCGGGCCACCAGGGCCCGGGTGATGCAGATCAACTGGCGCTCGCCGGCGCTGAGATTTCCTCCGCGTTCCCCCACTTTGGTCGCGTAACCATCCTTCATCTGCCCGATCATTTCATCCGTCCCGACAGCCTTGGCGGCTTCGCGCACCTCGTCGGCGGAAGCCTCGGGACGTCCAAAGCGGAGATTTTCGAAGATCGTTCCGGTAAAAAGAAAATTTTCCTGTGTAACGATGCCAAGCTGGCGATGAAGCGAGGCGATGGTGGTCTGGGAAACATCCTGATCATCGATGAGAATCCGCCCAAGTTGCGGCTCATAAAACCGGGCGAGCAGGCTGATGATGCTGGTCTTGCCCGATCCGGTGTGTCCGACCAGCGCAACGGTTTGTCCGGCTTCGGCGAGAAAATCGACCTCGTCCAAAATCCAGCGATTTTCGGGGGTCGTCTCGTAGCGGAAGCTTACCCCGTCGAAACGCACACGTCCTTTGATCGGGGCCAGCGCCCGCGCGCCGGGCCGGTCGATCACCTGCGGCTTGGTATCCAGCAACTGGAAAATCCGTTCCGCGCTCGCCGCGGCGGAAAGGATGTTGTTATAGAGGTCTCCCATGGTTTGCACCGGACCGAAGAACATCTGCACGTAAAGAATGAAGGCCGCCAGGTCGCCGACGGTGATCTCATGCCGCTGCAGCAGTTCGCCGCCGTAACCGAGAACAATCGCGATGCCAACCCCCGAAACCAAATTCAGCGACGGCATGTAAGTATGGAAAATGCGCGCGGCATCATAGGCGCGCCGCGTCAGGACCATGTTCAGATCCTGGTAATTTTCCAGATTTTCGTCTTCCCGACCCATCGCCTGCACGACGCGGACGCCGGAGATATTTTCCGCCAGGCTGGCCGTCAATCGCGACGACTGCCGCCGGACCTGACGGTGGGCCTGCATAATGTATTTTTGAAAAAGATAGGTCGCCACCGCCAGCGGCGGCAGCACCAGGCTCACGGCCAGGCACAGCCGCAGGTTGGTGCGGAGCATCATGAACAACACGCCTGTCAGCGTAAGCGCACTGGCGAGCAACTGATTGGCCCCCCAGGTCAGCACCTGCTCCATGGCGTCGATATCGTAGTCGGCCCGGCTGATGATCCGGCCCTGGTGGGTCTTGTCGAAGTAACTCAGCGAAAGCCGCTGGATATGCTGGAACACCGCCAGCCGCATGTCGTTCATCATTCCCTGCCCGACACGCACGACCGCCCGGACCTGCGCCACCGTCACGCCCCAATTGAGCAGGAGATTGCCCAGATAGATGGCGCTGATGATGAAAATGCCGCGATTCGCCGCCGCGCTCGTGGTGATATGCGTAAGGTAACGATCAATGCCGAGTTGGATCAGTTTCGGGCCGAAGATTTGCGAGGTCACCGCCAGGGCTGTCCCGGCGATACTGAGCAGGAACGTGGAGCGATACGGGCGCGTCCAGGCCAGCAACCGGCGCAACAAGGCCAGGCGCAAGGGCTTCTGCGACAGGGCCTCTTCCAGCAGGATGTCCACGTCCGCGCTCATGCCTTCACTCCAATGGAAAGTTTTGCGGACGGGCCGGCACCCCACTGTTCGCGGAACAAATCCTTGAACCAGGTCCCATGCGCCATCAACTCGGCAGGCGTCCCCTGTTCCATGATCCGGCCGTCCCGCAGCACGATGACCTGCTCGGCATGCCGCACCGTGGTGAGCCGGTGCGCGATGACAAAAGCCGTCCGTCCGAGGCAGACCCGCCGCATGTCTTCCTGGATCAGGCGCTCCGTCTTCGAGTCAAGGCTGGAGGTCGCGTCGTCCAAAATCAGGATGCGGGGATCGAGCAGGAACGCCCGCGCAATGGCCAGGCGCTGTTTCTGTCCTCCACTGAGCGACACGCCGCGCTCGCCGACCACCGTGTCATAACCCCGCTCCAATTGGGTGATAAACTCGTGGGCGTGCGCCGCCCGCGCCGCCGCCACGATCTGTTCCGATGTCGCTTCGGGCCGGCCATAGGCGATATTTTCCGACACCGTCGCGGTGAACAGGACGGTCTCCTGGAAAATCATCCCGACCGAGCGGCGCAGGTCGTCGACGACCAGCTCCCGCACATCCATCCCGTCGATGCAAATCACGCCGGAGGACGGATCGTAAAAGCGCGGGATCAAATGGACCAGCGTACTTTTACCCGCCCCGGTCGCCCCGACGATGGCCACCGTCTGCCCCGTTTTGGCTTCAAAGGTGATATCCTGCAGCACCATCTCCCCTCCGCCGGGGTAAGCGAAACTGACGCCCTTAAAGGTCACCCGCGCCCCTCCCTGTTGTGGCAAACGTTTCGTTCCGCCGTGAATTTTCAGCGGTTCCTCCAGGACCTCCATCACCCGCTCGGAACTGGCGCTGGCATTTTGGAGGACGTTGACGAACTGGCCCACCGCGCCCATGCGGTTGCTGATGCCGTTGATATAAAGCACGATCGAAGCCAGGCCCCCCACGGAGAGTGTCCCGGCAATCACCTCGTGACCGCCGACCCAGAGGACCAGCGGCATGCTCAGGCCAAAAATAAATTGCGCCATCGGCACCCGCGACGCCCAATAATTCACCGTGCGCAGGATGGTGGCCTGGAAGGCATCGCGCCGACCCCGGAACTTCGACACTTCATCCGGCTCCCGCGCAAAGGCCTTCACGACCCGCACGCCGGCGACGTTCTCCTGGATGACGGTGGTCAACTCCGCGTGCAGGTCCTGGACCTTGCGCCACTGGGGATGGAGCCGCCGCGCGTAATAGGCGATCAGGCCGACCGTCGGCGCCAGGGTCAGGAAGGTGGTCAGGCCGACCATGGGGCTGATCCAGGTGATGATGATGATGGTCGAGACCATCGCGAAGAAAATATCGACGCCCATAGCCAGGCAGGCGAAAAAGAAATCCTGGAGGCGCGAGATGTCACCCGTACCGCGGGAGATCAATTCACCGGTGTTGGTCTTGTCATGATAGGCGAACGACAGGCGCTGCACGGCATCGAAGTAGGCGGCCCGGATGTCCTTCAGTGTGGATTGCACCACGCGATTGCGAATGCGTCCCAGGATGAATCCCACAATGGACCGGAGCAAAGCCACTCCGATAAAGAGCCCGGCCAGACTCCATGGATGATAAGGGGTGGCGTTGGCAACCGCCGTGCCCATCTGATTGATAACCATGCCCGAAATCCGGGGCGACGCCATTATCTGATTGATAGCACTGCCGCAAATCCGGGGCAGCGCCATCTCCAGGCCAATATTGAAGAGGAGCAGCCCAATCGCGAGCGCCACGCCTCTGGAATAGCGCTTCAGGAACGAAAGTACTCCCAGCAGATTGCGTGACCGGAAGGCGGGTATCTCCGGTGAAGAAACTTGCATAAAAGGAAAGGGACGAGTCTATTCCAGCCCGCCGGTGAATGCCATTCTTTCCGGGCCGCACACGTCCTCGCTACCGATAATTTACGCGGTCAAATTCGCCCCTCGTTTCCATCAGTTGAGGGCTATTTGCCAAGTAAATTGTTAATAAACAAAGAGTTAGAACGTAACCAAACTCGAATTCGCGATACGAGTCGCATCCTATGAACTTTTGCAACTCCTTATGATTCCAATACCGTGAAATTCAATAAATGCTAAACCCAGAGTGGTGCGAATCCTTGCTCACCGCGGTCTTTTCGGATTTTGATTTATTCCTTTTGTCCGTCCTCCATCCGGCTTTGCTTTGGCGCGCTGGTGGATTCCGGTCTGCAAATTCTTCCTGACCTTGCCCAGTTCCGCCGTTTGGGTGGTGAAACGCTTTTCCAGATCGGACTGGGCTTTGCGCAATGCCGCCTCCAAATTCTTGGCCACGGTGATGTCGGCAAAAGTAATGACCACGCCATCGATCCGGTTATCCTGCGTGCAATAAGGCATGATTCGCACGGTGAACCAGCGTCCGTCGCGGGCGGTGACCTGCTTTTCGACAAAAACCAAGGTCTTCAACACCTGCTGGGTGTCCTCGGCCAGCCGGGGATAATCCAAAGTGGTGACGATGTCGGTGATGGGACGTCCGACGTCGCCGGGGATGAGCTTGATGATGCCGGCGGTCTGGGTGGTGAAGCGGCGCACCAGAAGCGCGTTGTCCAAGAAGAGGGTGGCGATGTCCGTGCTGTTGAGCAGGTTCTTCATATCGTTGCTGGCCCGGGACAGTTCGTCCACTTTGGCCTGCAACTCGTGATTGACCGTCTGCAGTTCCTCATTCATCGACTGCATCTCCTCCTTGGAGGTGGTCAACTCTTCGTTGGTGGACTGAAGTTCCTCGTTCATCGACTGCAATTCCTCATTGGTCGATTTGAGTTCCTCCTGCGAGGTCTGCATCTCATCGCGCGTAGCCTGAAGGTCCTCGTGGGCCTGCTGGAGTTCCTGCGCCATCGCGGCCAGCCGGGCATTGTGCATCGTCGCCCGTTCGGACGTACCCGGCGCTATTGCCGCGGGATGCCTCACCACATCGGTAAAAACAACCATCACCATTCCCCGCAAGGCTTCGGGGCTGGTCACGGGCTGGACGGTGATATCGACGACCTGCGTGCCTCCGTTGGTTCCCACCTTCACATCCTTGAGTGTAACGACGATTTTTTGCCGGACCGCCTTGTGGAAGGCCTCGCTTAGCGCATTGCCCAGTCCCTCGCGGGACATGGCGAAAAGATTCCAGTTGGCCTTGCCCGCTGCCGGCTCAAGGTATTTGCCCGTTTTCCCGCTGACGTAAAGAATATCGCCCTGGTTTGTGACGAGCACCGCCGCCGGTGAATAGCGTTGCAGCAGCAACTGGTCGGCGAGCGACTGGAGATTGGGCGCTGGCGGCGACGTGACCGGCTTAGCGGCTGCGGCAGTGTCCAGACGGGTACGGGTAAACGCTGAGGGGAATTCGACCAAATTCGGCTGCCGCGAGGTGTCCAGCCTCCGGTAGAGCCGAAACTTGCCCTCCAGCGGGGTGAAGAGATCGGTGGCCGTGCCGATGGTCTCTGCGCTGCCCAAGAGGAGGATGCCGCCCGAATTCAGACTGTAGTGAAAAAGCGGCATGAGCTTCTTCTGCAAGTCCGCGTCGAGATAAATGAGCAGGTTCCGGCAGGTCACAAAATCGAGCCGGGTGAAGGGCGGGTGCATGACGAGGTTTTGCGGGGCAAAGATCACCATCTCCCGGATTTCTTTTTTCATGGAGTAATTTCCATGCTCATTCTTGACGAAGAACCGGCGCAGCCGCTCCTCCGAGACATCCGCGCTGATGTTGGCCGGGTAGACACCCGCCCGCGCTTTGTCGATGGCGTCCTTGTCCAGGTCGGTGGCAAAAATCTGGAGCGAGAAGTTTTTGCCCGGCTGGACCTTCTCCAGGGCCTCCTTGAAGACGATGGCCAGGGAATAAGCCTCTTCTCCCGTCGAGCATCCGGCAGTCCAGGCCCTCAGCACGCCGCTGTGAAGACGAGTCGTCAAAAACTCTGGGATGATCTTGTTCTTCAATTGTTCCCACACTTCAGGGTCACGGAAGAAGCTGGTGACTCCGATCAGCAATTCCTTGAAAAGGAGTTCCGATTCCTGGGAATTTTCCCTCAGGTACCGCACATAATCGGCGATCCTGGTGATCTGGTGAAGGCCCATGCGCCGCTCAATCCGGCGGTAGATGGTGCTTTTCTTGTAGAGGGAAAAATCGTGACCGGTTTGAGCCCGCAACAGGATGACTACCTTTTCCAGCGCACTTTGGTCCTTGTCGGCAATATCGTGATCCGGCCGGACAAGCAACGGGACGTGTTGGAGATAGTCGATGATCTTTCCGGGCAACTCCTCCGCCGGGGCGACCACGTCGGCCAGTCCGGCATCGATGGCCATCCGGGGCATGCTGTCGAACCTGGCGGAAGCGGGGGTCTGCACAAAAACCGCTCCGGCCTTTTCCTTGATGGCTCGCAGCCCCAGCGTGCCATCGGAACCCATGCCCGAGAGGATGACGCCGATGCTTCGTACGTGCTGGTCATCAGCCAGGGATCGGAAGAAGAAATCAATCGGCAGACGCAGCCCCCGGGGGGCGGCCGGCTCAAGCAGGTGCAGGACGCCATGCAGAATGGACAGGTCCCTGTTCGGCGGGATGACATAAACGTGGCCGGGCTCGACCTTCATCCGGTCCTTGATCTGGATTACCGGCATGGCGGTGCCGCGTTGCAGCAATTCCACCAGGATGCCCTTGTGGGACGGGTCGAGATGCTGGACGACGACAAAGCCGAGCCCGCACTCTTTGGGCACATGGCCAAGGAACTGTTCCAAGGCCTCCAGCCCCCCGGCGGAAGCGCCCAGACCGACGATGGGGAAGGAACGGCTTGCCGCCCGATCCCTGGCTTCCACCGTCGGCCTGATCGCGGTTTTGCGAGCAACAGCGGAACGCTGTTGCTTTTGACCGCCATGCGAAGTTGTTTTTTTCACGGCTAGGAAGCCATCGGCGAACGGCTTTACACAGACAAGATAACCTACTCCATGCGTGTGGTTTTACGAGAGGTCTTCAGCGTGCCTTTGCGGGGGGGGGGGTGATCGAAATCTCCGCGCTGACGGTCGTACCTTGGCCCGGGGCAGATTCGACGCCAAATTTGCCGCCGACCATCTCCACCCGTTCCCGCGACCCAAGCAGTCCCAATCGTTTATGCCTTTTGGCAAACAGGACACTTTGCACATCAAAGGATTTGCCGTTGTCGTGGATTTCCAGGCGAATGGCGTTCTTGAGCTTGCGCATGCTCACTTTCACGTCACTGGCTTTCGCGTGTTTTTCGACATTGGCCAGCGCCGACTGGGCGACGCGGTAAAGCACGGTTCGCTGGGTGCTGTTCAACTGCTCCACCCCGGCAAAGGCCGTGAACTGAACGCGGATTTTCGTCCGCTTCGTGAAATCCTTGATGAAGGATTGGAGGGCGGGAATCAACCCCAGGTCATCCAGCACCGTCGGGCGCAATTCACGGGCGAACCGGTGGACGATGTCCACCGACTTTTCCACCAGCCGCCGCGTTCGGGCGATTTTTTTTCTGAGCTCTCTGATGTTGAACGGGGCCTTCACTGACAGGGACGCGAGGTGCACATTGATCCCCACCAGCGTCTGGACGATTTCATCGTGCAACTCCCGGCTGATCCGCTTGCGTTCTTCCTCCTGCGTCAGCAGAAGCTGGCGGGACAAGTGCCGCAGTTGCTCCTGCATGAGCCGCGACTGCTCAAACAATTGGGCGTAGTGAGCCTCGCTTTTCTTGAGGTCCGACTCCGACTTTTGCCTCCGGACAATTTCCTGTTTTAAATCCATGTTCGCCACGGCCAGTCCTTCCATGCGGCGTTGCACTTCCTCCTCGTGTTTGAGGTTGGTCAGGTCCGAAACGGCCACCCGGCACCATTTCATCTTGCCTCGGACGTCGTCTGAGGACGCGGCCTGAAGATCGGCCCAAAAGGGCGTGCCTCGTTCATTCAGGAGAGGCAGCTCGCAGATTTGCTTGCGGGGACTTGTAAATATTTTCTTGAGGAAGGCGAGTAAGAGCGGCCGACTCGGCGGGTCCACAAAATTTTGCAGGCGCTGCTTGATCAAGCGGGAACGCTCCACGCCGAGCAAAGCGGCTCCGGTCAGGTTCACCTCCAGGATCAGGCCTTGTTCATCAACCGAAAAATAACCGACCGGTGCGAAATCGTAGAGATCGGTGTAGGTCTTCAGCAGGGTCTCCACCCTGTCCCGTGCCGACTGGAGCTCGACATTCTGCATCTCCACCTCGATTTGATGGACCTGCAATTCGTGGAGGAGCCGCTTGGCATCGGCTTCGGTTTTGGGTGAAGCTGGGCGTACGGGACGCCCTTTGAGCCGAACTTCGGCACTACGGCGCAGTTCGACCGCATCGGCAATGGTGTTGGGCTCTTTAGGCATGCAAGCTTTCTTGCCAAAAGTATGGCTTGGGGTTCGTCCCTTCCAATGGGGTGAACACCCCATATCGCCTCTTTGGTGTCTACGCTTATGTTCAGTCCATGACAAGCAATCTAATCTCGTTCTCTCGCAGCGCCAGGACTGAGACTAAGATGGCGATTCACCCCTATAATTCAGCCATTCGGAAGACAACTATTTGCCCAGAATGAAAAAACAAGAGTTCATTGTTTCCGTACCCACCGATCAAATTACGGTTCTCCTGGTGGACGACCACTCAGTCTTTCGCAAATCATTGAGAGTATTGGTCGAGTTGGAAGAAGATATCGAGGTCGTGGGCGAAGCAACCAATGGGCATGAAGCCGTTGAGCAGAACCTGAGTCTTCAGCCTGAAGTCATTATCATGGACATGGCCATGCCGCTGCTGAACGGACTCGAGGCAACCCGGCTGATCATGGAAACACATCCTAAAACCCGGGTGCTCATGCTCTCCGCGAATCCCGACCCGGAATACATTGAGCAAGCCATGCTTTCTGGGGCGTCCGGGTATTTGATCAAGCAATCCTCCACCCAATTTTTGGCCAAGGGCATTCGGGAAGTGCTCAAGGGAAACACCTATTTCAGCACGTCGATCTCCAGGCAACTCCGTGACCAATGCCGGATCGTATTCGACAAAGGCGAGTCGTTGAAAAGGAAAACGGCCCGCGTGGGGTAAACACCCCATGACGCCGATAGGGTGTCTTGATCTAGCCTTCTGATTATGAAAACTACATCGAGAAGGAAATCTCCAACGTTTGGCGAATTTATCGCGCGCGTCTATGACGTTTGTGGAGAACGCAAAGCCAGCGGAGTTGTGCGGCTTGCTCTTGCCGCACACTTGATCGAATTCCGTGGACACCATCGTGCTTCCAATTCTTGAACTGGCGCGAATGTCGGCGTCTTTTCCGGTCAGGAGGGTTGCTTGATAGCAAAACTGGGTGCGCTCACCATCTCCATGCTGCAAGAATTGAGCGGCATGGTTTGGATGGGAAGGGAAACGGCTTCAGAAATAAAGGAGCGGTTAGCCAGGCATCGTTCACCCTTTCGACTGAAGCACTTTTTCTATCAGAGTAACCGCGTGGGCGTGGGGTCGGTCCCGATGGTCATCCTACTCTCGGTCTTTGTCGGGCTCACCATGGCCCTGCTCACCGGCTATCAACTCCAGCGTTTCGGTCTCGTCACGCTGGTTCCTGCAGTGGTTTCCGTCTCCTTCACCCGTGAAATGGGCCCGCTTTTCACGGGCATAGTGCTGGCTTCACGAATCGGGGCTGCTTACACCGCCGAATTGGGTGCAATGACCGCGGGGGGCGAGGTGAACGCCATCGAGGGCATGGGCATCGGCGCGCTCCGTTATCTCATCACACCCCGGATTCTGGCCATCTTTTTCCTGACACCCTGCCTGACCGTTATTGCCGTCATTTCCGGCATTTTAGGCGCGGCGTTCATCTCGAGCCTCCTGCTGCAACTCAGCTATAGCTATTTTTACGATCAGGTGATGACGAACCTGCTGGTCAAGGATTTGATGGCCGGAATCGTAAAGAGCTTTTTGTTCGGAGCCATCATTGGAACCATCGCCTGCTACAAGGGCCTGACGGTGCGGGGAGGCGCGGTGGGTGTGGGCACAGCGACGACGTCCAGCGTGGTAATGGCGGTGAGCACCGTCATAGCCTGCGATTCGTTCTGCAACATTTTCATCGTTACCTTTTTCCCATGAGTGCGACGCCGGAAAAACTGATCGAGATGCGCGGCGTGAAATTGCAATTTGCGGACAAAGTGATTTTGAACGGCGTCGACTTTTCCGTCCGGGCGCAGGAAGTCCTGGTCATTATGGGGCTTAGCGGCGGCGGAAAGAGCACGCTGCTGAGCATCTTGCTGGGACTCCTTAAACCGAATGCAGGGGCCGTCTTTTTCAAGGAAGAGGATCTGACCAAGCTTTCACGTCCGAAATTAAACGAGGCTCGAACACATATGGGCATGGTCTATCAAAATGCGGCGCTAATCAGTTCTATGACCGTACGCGAAAACATCGGTCTTCCGCTCGAGGAGCTTTCGGACAAAAACGCCAGCGAGATCGCTTCCATCATTGATCAGAAGTTGGAACTGGTGGGACTTAAGGACGCCGGGGACAAGCTCCCGTCCGAACTCAGCGGCGGCATGGAAAAGCGGGTGGGCCTGGCGCGCGCCCTGGCCCTGGAACCGGAGTTGGTGCTTTTCGACGAACCCTCGGCGGGTCTCGATCCGATCAACAGCAAGCTCATTGACGATCTCATCATCCAGTTGCGCGATAAACAGAAGGTCACGTCCATCGTCGTCACCCACGAAATGGACAGCGCCTTTGCCGTCGCAACGCGCATGGCATTTCTCGATCAAGGAAAAATCATTCTCGAGGCGGCACCCGGGGAGTTTCGAGATTCTGACAACCCCATCGTCAGCAAATTTCTGTCCTCCTACACAGATCACGAACGCTCCAAAAAATAATTTATGCAAATCCACAAAAATGAAATCA
This sequence comes from Methylacidiphilales bacterium, assembly GCA_021272315.1. Taxonomy (GTDB): domain Bacteria; phylum Verrucomicrobiota; class Verrucomicrobiia; order Methylacidiphilales; family UBA1321; genus JABDGH01. The sequence continues at coordinate 20,192 of JAJSLI010000135.1, forward strand.
CCACGGGCATTCTGGTGTTGGTGACTTTCGGTGTTTTACTCGCCATTCTGGTCGTCATCGGAATGCCGGGCGTCATAAGGCCCCTCAACACCTATCGGATCTATTACGACAACGCCGAGGGGATTCGCCCCGGCGCGCCGGTGCTCCTGGCGGGCCGGGAAATCGGCAAAGTCACGGATCTCAAATCTCCGGTGCCGATGGACCAGCGGCCGAACGGACATGCCGATTACGAAGTCTCCATTGATGTGGAGGTGGCAAGAGACGCGCAAATCTATCACACGGAGACGGTGCATTTAACGGAACAGAGCCTCATGGGCCAGGAAGTGATTGATTTCGTGCACGGGGACGAAACCAGCGGATTGGCGGAAAATCACACCCAATTTGTGGGGGAAAGAGTACCCGAAATCTCCGAAATGGTGGCCGATAACATACAACGCCTGACCGGGCCAGGCTCCGATCTGGTCCTCACCATCAAAAATGCAAAGACGTTCATGGAGACCCTGAACAGCTCCCAAATTCCGCAGGTGATCCAGAATGCCGCGCAATTGACCGATACGCTCAAGCGGGAACCGTGGCGGCTGTTTTGGCCCGCCACGAAGTCCTACCCGGGCGACGAGCAAACTCCTGCTGCGAAGAAGAAGGACCTTCCTTCCCGGCCAAGCGAGGAGAAAACACCCAACGAAGGCAAATGAGCATGGGGTGAAGACCCCATGACGTGTCTTGGGCTTCATGAGCTAAATTCATCATGCCAACCATCATGACCTCACGACATAAAGCCAGAAGAACGCCTTTGGGGAACGTGAATACCGCGATAAACAATGGTTGCGGTCATCCAGCGCCCAATTTGACCGTGCGGGTGGGCTGTAAGCTCGTTTATGAAACGATTCAACCCGCTCCGATTCTCCTTCTCGTTCGCCCGCGACCCGACAACAAGCAGATCATCCTTCAGGAGAGCCTGACCTTCCGGTGTGAAGAAGGGTCCGAGGAATTTCAGGACGCGCACGGCAATATCACCCATCGTTGGGTGTTGCAGCCGGGCCAAACCACGATCATTCACGATGCCTTGGTTCAGGTTTCTTCCCAGGCGGACGACTTCAATCCCAAAACGCATTCGGTTCCAATCGAGGACATCTCGTCCGCCATCCTTCGCTACACGCTTCCAAGTCGTTACTGTGATTCCGACAAAATGTTGAGCTTTTCCATGGCGCAATTCGGTTCCTTGATCAATGGAGTGGATCGGGTCATTGCCATTTGCAATTGGGTACAGCGTAATATTCGTTACGTGACATGCTCCGGTCGCCCCGATCTTTCAGCCTCGGAAGTCATGGCGCGCGGCTACGGCGTTTGCCGTGACTTCGCCCATGTGGCCATTGCGCTCTGCCGGGCGCTGAGCATACCGGCACGTTATGTGACCGGGCATTTGCCCGATATTGGCTGTTTTGACCCTGGAACACCGATGGATTTTCACGCCTATTTCGAGGTCTATTTGGAGCACCAATGGCGCGTTTTTGATGCCCGCTTCAATACACCCCGGATCGGGCGAGTCAAAATCGCCCATGGCCTTGATGCCGTCGACGGATCCTTCGCTACCACTTATGGGCCGGCGCTCCTCACCTACTTCCAAGTGTGGGCGTATCAGGTCAATCCGGCCTACGTTTCAATTAGGAGTCCTGTCGATTTGTCCAAGCGCCTGGACGGGACGCCCCTGCTTCGCTTTTTTTAGGACTCCGCCTTCGTGAAAATACACATTCATCATCGGACGAACTACCATTACGCGGAGAAAGTTTCATTCGGATCGCATCAGCTCATGATGCGACCCCGGGAAGGTCATGGCATCCGCCTCGAAAAATGCTCTTTCAGCGTTTCCGTTCCTCACTGGATCCGCTGGATACGCGATCTCCACGAGAACAATATTGGCATCGTTGATTTTGCTGCGCCCGCCGCCGAACTGGTGATCGACGGCGATTTCATCCTCGATGTTTGTGAGGAAAATCCTTTTAACTTCGTCATCGTGCCGGAAGCGGCGGAATATCCCTTTACTTACGAACGCGAACTCCTTTCGGATCTCCTCCCCCTCAGCCGCAATATTTATGTTCGGGACGCAGACCGGATACGCGATTGGCTTACCCCGCTTTGGCACCCTGGAAAACGATTGGGCACACTGGAGCTTCTGCAGGAGCTCAACACGACGATCTACCGCACTCTTCACAATCGGCGGCGGATAGAAAAGGGAGTGCAATCTCCAGCCGAGACGTTGGAAAAGAACAGCGGATCGTGCCGGGATTTCGCCACTCTTTTTATGGAAGCCTGCCGCTTACTCGGGCTGGCGGCCCGCTTTGTCAGCGGTTACATGTACTCCTCGGAAATAACAGGCCTTATGTCAATGCACGGATGGGCGGAGATCTATCTCCCCGGAGCAGGCTGGATCGGCTTTGATCCGAGTTGGGGAATTTTGGCTGATTCAAATTATATTCCGGCGGTCGTGTCGCGAGACTCCGAGCATGCCCCACCCATTTCCGGGACCTACTTTGGAACTCCTCGGGCCTTTTCCAATTGGCATGTGGACCTGTATGTAAAACGGATCGATGACGTTTTGCCGGCAAACTCCCCTTTGACCAAGGACCAGCCTGACTGCCAGGTTCAAAAACAGACTCAACTTCATGCCTAAAACTGCATTCTATGCAGTCAAATTCACCCCTTGTTTTTAGCAGTTCTTTTGGCAGTTGCGGGGTGTTTGCCCCCTAAGTTGTTGATAAACAAAGGGGGAGCGGGTGACGAGACTCGAACTCGCGACATCAACCTTGGCAAGGTTGCACTCTACCAACTGAGTTACACCCGCGTGTTGGCAAGAGATGAAAGTTAAACAACGCTTCCGCGCGGTTCAAGCCTTTTCATGGTCGGCGTTGCGATTCCGGTTCGTGACGTTTGCGGGTGCTGGTCGAATTTTCCAAAAGAGTCAAGTGCTCGAATTAAAAGCCTTCGTGGCAAAGTTCCTGCTTGCCTGAACCGCTTCCAGTTTTGTCACTGTAATTTAACCCGTTCATCCTTCCATTTTGCTGGTCACTTTGCCGCCGCAACCTATCAACTCAATACCATGACCGCCAATCCGCCCTTCCACAGCTTTTTCGAGACCTCGGCGCAGTCGATGAAGGACTCCATCCTTCATCACCTCAAGTTCAGCCTGGCCCACGACATTCCCTCAGCCACCAAGCACGACTGGTGGCTCTCCACGGCCAAGGCGGCCCAGGAACGCATCATCGAGCGGATGATCGCCACCCAGGCCGTTCACAATCAGCAGGACGTCCGCCGCGTCTACTACCTCTCGCTCGAGTTCCTCATGGGCCGGCTCTTGTCCAACAGCCTCTACAACGGCGGCATTCACAAGGAAACGGAGATCGCGCTCAAGGAACTGGGTCTCGATCTGGAAGAACTCCGCGGCGAGGAATACGACATGGGCCTCGGCAACGGCGGCCTCGGACGGCTCGCCGCCTGTTTCCTCGATTCACTGGCCACGCTCGATTACCCCGCCGTCGGCTACGGCATCCGCTACGAATTCGGCCTCTTCCGCCAGGAATTCACCAACGGCCATCAGATCGAGCTGCCCGACGATTGGATGCGGTTCGGCACCCCGTGGGAAATCGTCCGGCCCGAGTGCGCCCAGTCCGTCGAGCTCTACGGTCACGTCGAAAACGTCTTCGACGACAAGGGCAACTATGTCCCCCGTTGGGTCGACACCAAAAAAATCATCGGCGTTCCCCACGACATTCCCATTCCCGGCTACGGCACCCATACCGTCAATTTCCTCCGTCTCTGGGAATCGCGCCCGTCGGAAAAAATCAACCTCGAGGCCTTCAACCGGGGCGGTTACAGCGAGGCCCTCGCCGCCAAGACCCAGAGCGAAACCGTCTCGAAGGTCCTTTACCCGAATGACAAGACCGAGGCCGGCAAGGAACTGCGACTCATCCAGCAATACTTCTTCGTCTCCTGCTCCCTGCGCGACATCCTCCGCCGCTTCCTGCGCAGCTCGGGTTCACTTCTCGACATCCCGAAAAAGGTCGCCATCCAGCTCAACGATACCCATCCCTCGATCGCCGTGGTCGAACTCCTGCGCATTCTCCACGACGAAAAAGAACTGCCGTGGGACCAGGCCTGGGACATCATCACCAAGACCTTCGCCTACACCAACCACACCCTGTTGCCCGAGGCCCTGGAAAAATGGAGCGTGCCGCTCTTCCAGAAAGTCCTGCCGCGCCATCTCCAGTTGATCTTCGAAATCAACAAGCACCTGCTCGAGGCCGTCGAGGCCAAATGGCCCGGCGATGCCGAAAAAAAGCGCGTGATGTCCCTCATCGAGGAGGGCGGCGTCCAGATGGTCCGCATGGCCAACCTCGCCGTCGTCGGCAGCCATTCCGTCAACGGCGTCGCCGCGCTCCACACCGAACTGCTCAAAAAAAATCTCTTCCCCGAGTTCGACGCCTTCTACCCCGGCAAATTCAACAACAAAACCAACGGCATCACGCCGCGCCGCTGGCTTCAGGCCTCCAACCCGCGACTCTCCAATCTCATCACCTCCAAGATCGGCGACGGCTGGGTCAAGAACCTCGGCGAACTGCGCAAGCTCGAGCAATGGGCCGACGACCCCCAGTTCCAGGGCGACTTCATGGCCGTCAAACACGCCAACAAGGTCGACCTCGCCAAAATCATCTTCCAGGAATGCGGCGTCACGGTCAACTCCGCCTCCCTCTTCGACGTCCAGATCAAGCGCCTGCACGAGTACAAGCGGCAGCACCTCAACCTGCTCCACATCCTCGCCCTCTACCGGCGCATCCTCCAGAACCCCAGCCTCGACGTCCAGCCCCGCGTCTTCATATTCGCCGCCAAGGCCGCGCCCGGCTACGACCTCGCCAAGTGCATCATTAAGGCGATCAACGCGGTCGGCGCCAAGATCAACAATGACCCGCGCGTCGGCGACAAGCTCAAGGTCGTCTTCCTGCCCAACTACCGCGTCTCCCTCGCCTCGCGCATCATCCCGGCCGCCGACATCTCCGAGCAGATTTCCACCGCGGGCAAGGAAGCCTCCGGCACCGGCAACATGAAGCTGGCCCTCAACGGCGCCGTCACCATCGGCACGCTCGACGGCGCCAACGTCGAAATCCTCGAGGAAGTCGGCGCTGACAACATCTTCATCTTCGGCCTCACCGTCGAGCAGGTCGAGGATCTCTGGCATCACGGCTACCACCCGCACGACTACTATCTCGCCGATGAGGAATTGCGCGCCGTCGTCGACTGGGTCGGCTCCAACTTCTTCACGCCCGACGAACCCGGCGCGCTTGGGCCGCTCAGCCACAGCCTCCTCGAGGGCGGCGATCCCTACCTCTGCCTCGCCGACTTTCACTCCTACAGCGATGCCCAGGCCCGGGTCGACGCCGCCTACCGCGACAAGGCCCGCTGGGCGAAGATGGCCATCCTCAACACCGCCCGCGTCGACAAATTCTCCAGCGACCGCACCATCCACGAGTACGCCCGCGACATCTGGCACCTGCCGCAGGTTCCCGTTTGATGCGCGCCCGGAAGTTAAGGACTACGGCACGGTTTCCCGATCTCCGGCCAGCGCCTTCAATTCAATCACGATATCGGTGTTGAGGACCGACTCGAGTTCGTCGAGCGTCCGCACCACCACGCCGCCGTCCATCACGCGGTGATCGAAGGTAAGACAGACATCGGTGTTGCCCTCCGC
>JAJSLI010000145.1 GCA_021272315.1 Methylacidiphilales bacterium
ACGAATTGGCGCAGTTAGACAATCAGGAGAAGCAACAAGTTGCCTTTATTGAAAATGACCTCGACAGCATTCTGGCTCTCTTAAAATTGGAAAATACCGAGTTACAAACAAAGATCGCCAAACAAACGAAGGTACTCGCCGGGCTTAACGACCAATATAATTCATTAAAAATGGAAATGGATGGTTCGGATGGAGTACGAGCGGCCGTTGATGGCGCAAGACTTGAACAGTTGAACAATCAGATGACCGAGATTGCCGGCCAAACATCCCGCATCGAAGCAGAATTAAAGAATGACAAGGCTACCCTTAATGAGCAGTTGGCCTTGCTGCAAAAACCAAGGTCAGAGCAACTGAGTCGGCTTGAATCGCAAATCTCCTTACGGTTTGATGAGCGGCGACGTGTGATTAAACAAAAACTGATGCAGCTTCAGGTGGGTATATCGAAATGATGTGCGTAAGTGCGGGACATGTTCTCCCACATCTCATCGATCTCGAAAGAGGTTACCATGCCGGCGCAGCTTACAAGCACCATGTTATCCATTTTTGAGTTCCAAACGTGATGCCTTGGGCTGAGATGCGTCTGGCACGAATACCATTCAGCGTGACGGCGTGGATTGTTTTTTCCGTGGTGAAGGTGAAATCGCCCTTGCCGTAACCGTTCTTAACGATGTTAACCGTGATGGCCAGCATGGTACCGATCCGTTGAGCGGTAATTTCCACTTCGGAACGTTTGCCGTTCTCGTAGGCAAAGGAATGGCCGTCATCGAAGATGTAGCGGGTTTGCGCGGTGCCTTTGCCCGAGAGATAGATGTGGAAATCCACGAGCTTGCTGTTGAAGGTATGGTCTCCTTCGCCCAAACGGGCCAGTGGCAGGATCGTGCCGTCACGAATATAAAGCGGTGTTTCGAGCGACTTGGCCGTAACGGTAATCTTTTGATTGCCCTTGAGCCAGCGGCCTTCGCTCACGTCGTACCAGTTGATTTTGCCGGGTAGGACAACTTCGCGGCTCTTTTGTTCAGCCTGCACAAAAGGCGCCTGCAAGATGTAAGGACCTACGAGAAATTGATCATCAACGAGACCAAGCGGCATTTTGGAACTGTCGGCAAAATCGTAGAAAAGAGGACGCAGGATCGCTTCACCGGTCCGTTCGTGTTGAGCAAAGAGTTGGTAAAGATAAGGGCGCAAACGATAGCGTAATCGGATGTAATGGCGCAAAACCCGAAGGGTTTTCCGGTCAAAAGCCCAAGGCTCTTGTTGACGGGTCTTAATCCCTGAATGGTTGCGCAAGACGGGAAAAAGAAATCCCGCCTTGAACCAATCGCGGATGAGCTCGGGGAAGCTATCACCGCCGAAACCGCCTACGTCGGCGCCGTTAAAGGGAATGCCGGACAAGGCGAGGTTCAGGGTTGTGGCGATGGAGCTTTTAAGATGGTGATAGTTGCTGTGGTTGTCACCCGTCCAAACAGCCGTGTAACGATTGGTGCCAATAGAGCCCGAGCGGCAGAGAAGAAAAGGGCGCTCATCGGGACGCGCCTCAAGGAAGCCTTGCCGCGAAGCCATGGCCATGCCGAGCGCATACTGGTTATGGAACGTATCGTGGCTTTTGCGGCCATGATCGAAGAGCATATCGCTGTTTTCGGAGATGCCGGTCGATGGATCATTCATGTCGAGCCAGGCGCCGTCGATGCCGACAGCGGCGAAATCCTTGACCTCCTTCGCCCACCAATCGCGGGCCGATTTGAGGGAGAAATCGGGAAAAACGGTTTCGCCGGGCCAGACAAGACCGATGTATTCACCGCCCTGCGGGTTCTGGCAGAAAGCCTTGGCGCGATGACCGCTCTCATAAACGCGGTAACCTTTTTCAAATTTCACGCCGGGATCGATAATCGGGACGATTTTGCGACCGAGTTTCTTTAGTTTGGAAGCGGCTTTCCTGGGATTGGGGAAGTGCTTATCGGCAAAGGTAAAGACCCGGTAGCCGTCCATGTAATCGATATCGAGCCAGAGGCCATCAACGGGAATGCCGTGTTTGCGGAAATTACGGTCCAGGCCAAGCAGGTCGGCCTCGGATTCGTAACCCCAGCGACATTGATGGTAGCCAAGCGCCCAGGCAGGAGGCAGGGGTGTCGTACCGACGAGTTTTTGAAGTTTTCGGGTCAGCTCGGGTAGCGACGGTCCGTAAATGATATAAAGATTCGGTTGCCCTTTTTCGGTACAAAGATAAATCGCGTCGCTGTTGCCCTTGGTTCCTTTTTCCCCCATAAGGCCGGACTTGAATCGTGGGGAGAGGGAGATGAAGGAGGCATGGAGATTGTCGAGGAGCAGGCCGATGTAGGCATTGCCCCGCTTGATGATCAGGTAGGGTATTGAGACATAGACGGGATCGGGAGCGGGGTTGCCGTTGATATACGATTCCGGATGGAAATCAGCACCCAGGTCGGTGTTCCAGAATTTCACGGTTTTATTGGAATGCTCCAGGCTGCTCCACTTTTCGCCCAAGCCGTAGAATTGGTCGTGTGGGGTGCGGATGAATTCAAAAATCGACCCTTGGCCTTGCTGGCCAAAGAACTGCTTGGGCAGGGAGGAAAGAAGGACTTGGCCGCCCTTGGCCTTCAACCGCAGATCGCCGCGGGCGCCAAAATGCAATTCGGTTTGTCGCCCGGCGAGTTTCTTGGAGCCCTTGAGGAATCGTAAACCGGCTTGAGATTCACTTTTCTCCCACCCCTTGCCCGTGATCTGCAGATGGTAAATGTCATCGGCGTTGGCCCTGACGTTAAGACGATAAGTTCCCTTGCGGGTCTTGAAGGTGTGGTTTGCCCTGATCGTGCCGGAAAATTCAAAATTCGAGGGATGAGGATATTTATGAAAGTGCATGGAAAAGAGAGAGGATTATTGAGATGGGGACCGAAGTAATATTGAGGTGGGGCCTACGGGTGAAAGAGAAGTTCGGGGGAGAAAAGTTTTGGATCGTTGGGTATTTTGTCAGCTCAAATGACGCCTCGTCTTTCTCAAGAAGAGATGCTTGTGAGACCGGCTTCCCTCGCTTTCTAGCAAAATAGATTTGCTGGGAATCGATCAGGATACCAAGCGTCCATGTGACTGCCAATATATTATGGGTGTCGAAGATGGTTTTGGAAAGAGTGACCGGCCCCAAATCACTTTGCCCGGTGATTTGGAAAACAGGAGCGATGGCCGGATGGAAGCCGGCTTTCGGCATCCGCCATCAACTCAAAAGTAAAACATCCTGCGGCTATTCGGGGTGGATGCACCTCCATCCGGATACGTTATTCTGCGCTAGACGGATTACCTCAAAAAAAGCGAAGCTAGCGTTGCAATGAGCAAGGCGTTCTCTGACATTATCGTGGTCTTTAAGACCCATCTCGACATTGGGTTTACCGATTTGGCGCGCAAGGTGGTTGCGCGATATATGGAGGACTACATTCCCGGAGCATTGGAATTGGCGAAAAAGACAAGAGAGAGTCCCAACCGGTTCGTCTGGACGACCGGCTCATGGCTGGCCTACAGGTTCCTGATGGATGCAGATCGTCAAGGCCGGCAAATGATGGAAGAGGCAATTGAAGAAGGAGACTTTCATTGGCATGCCCTTCCTTTCACGACGCACACCGAACTCCTTGATCCGGAACTTTTCCGCCTCGGGTTGGAATTTTCACGAAAACTGGATCGGCGTTTTGGCAGAAAAACGATCGCAGCAAAAATGACGGATGTTCCCGGACATACCCGGGGCATGGTTCCGCTTCTGGCCGAAGCGGGCATCCGCTTGCTTCATTTCGGTGTCAATCCGACTTCAATTGTCCCTAATGTCCCGCGGATTTTCCGGTGGAAGGTAGGGGCCGCCGAGGTCATCGTCATCTACGAAAAGGTCTACGGCTCGACCACGCCGCTCCCGGACGGCGCCTGTCTTGCCATGAATCTGACCGGTGACAATCTCGGTCCGCAAAATCCCGATGAAATTGACAAGGTGTATGAGGAATTGCGCCGAAAATTTTCAGGAGCCAGGGTCAAGGCTGGAAGTCTGGACCGCATTGCACGGGAGGTGTGGCGCGAGCGTGACAGGTTGCCGGTCGTCACCTCCGAAATTGGCGATACCTGGATTCATGGCGTGGGCACCGACCCACGGAAGATGAGCCGGTTTCGAGAATTGAGCCGGTTACGCTCCGGATGGCTGAAAACGGGAAAACTTCGGGCGGGAAATGAGGTTGATCTGGCGTTTGGAGAAAAACTTCTCCTTGTGGCCGAGCACACTTGGGGGATGGACATCAAAACCCATCTCCACGATGAAAAGATTTGGAGCCCGCGCCAGCTCAGCCGCGCGTTGAACAAGCCTAACTTTAGGCTCGTCGCTGATTCCTGGCGGGAGCAGCGCGCCTATCTCAATGAGGCCTTGGTGAGTTTGCCCGCGACCCTTCGCACCGAGGCAAAGGCCCGTCTTCGCAAACTTGAACACCCGTCACGCCCGCCAGTTGGCCGGAGTATCAAATCGGGTGAAAGTTTCACGCTCGGCCAATGGGAAATCGCCATCGATCCAACCGGTGCCATCTCCCGGTTGAAACGAGAAAGCCGGGTCCACGCCGACGCGGTGCACCGTCTTGGAGCGTTGACCTATCAGACCTTTTCCGAACACGATTATAAACGGTTTTATCGCCAATATTGCCGTCTCGATATTGACTGGGCCTTCCGTGATTTCACAAAACCTGGCATGACAGGTTCCGTTTCAGCTTGCCACCGGCCTCTGCTCAGGAGAATTGAGCTTGCCAGGAACGGGGAGAGTGCGCGGGCGATTCTCGGCTTTCCCTCCGCCGCGCGGCAGCTCGGCGCACCCGCTACCGTTATCTTGCAATGGACCCCCACGCCTGACGGCCTGGATCTGCGGCTCGATTGGGAAAATAAACCGGCCAATCGATTGCCGGAAGCCCTCTGGCTTCAGTTCCAGCCTTGCTTGACGAAAACGGATTGGCGTTTTGAAAAACTTGGCCAAAAAATCGATCCCGTCGATGTGGTCCGGGGGGGCAACCGTCACCTCCATGCCGTGAGTGGCGCAGTGACCGCGGATGGATTTTCCCTGAACAGCCTTGACGCGGTGCTCATTGCGCCCGGTGAACCGAATCTCCTGAATTTCACCAATAAGCGGCCGAGTTTAAATAAAGGAATCACCTCGGTTTTGCACAATAATCTCTGGGGTACAAATTTTCCCCAGTGGTATTCGGATCCGGCCTCATTCCGTTACGAAGTCCGCTGGAAAGGGCGTCCGACCGATTGACTCACTTGCCTGCCGTCGAAAGGGGCCAATCGTCAGTGCGAAAAGGCGAGGCGGGCAAATCTTCCTTATTGTAGAGATTGCAGCCTGCGGGATTGTCGGCCCAGGCGTAGCGGACGGCGACAGGAGCGGCGACATCCTTGCTCGAGACCAAGACCGTATCGCCGTCGATTGTCGCATCGGCCCAGACAAATTTCTGGTCGGCCCCGGCGATGACGAATTGCTGCAACGGCCCGCCCTTTGCGACCAGACCGCCGCCGATGTGGGTGAACTTCAGCCGGATGGTGTTTCCTTCCACCGCCATCGAATCGATGACCGGCCCGGAGAATTCGATTTTCTGGCCATAGGTCTGGGCCAGCGCAATGAGAGCGAGGCGATGTCCCACCTCTTTTTTATTATGATAGTGAATGTTGTTGGCGTCGCCCACATCGATGGTGACGGCCAGACCGGTGTGGGCGACTCTCTGCCACGTTTGCAATTGTCCCTCGCGCACTGCCGCCAAGCCGCTTTTTCCGTTCGGATCGTTGGCCGGAGGAGAGATGTTGGCGAGCTGGACGATGTAGAATGGAAAATCTCCCTGCTTCCAGAGTCCGCGCCAATCGGCGATGAGTCCCCTTAACAACGAGCCGTAAGCTTCACCGCGATCGGCGTTTCCCTCGCCCTGATACCAAGCCGCGCCTTTCATGCCATAGCCGACGAGCGGCGAAAGCATGCTGTCGAACATAAGGGAGGGACGCCGCGTCATGATTGGAATATTGGGGGTGGGCGGACGCGTGAACGCTGCGTCGGGCGGGGCCGGGGGAAGCTGCGCCTCGACCTTGGCCTGCCACTGTGGTTCGACGCGCATGGTGAAGGGAAAGGGAGCGCGGATCAAGCCGGTGCCGCCCCCAAAAAGCGGTCCCTTTTCCTCCTGCGTAAAGATGCGCACGGCCACCACATTGGCGCCGTGCACGATGAGAGAACCGGGGACTTTGACCAGTTGGTCTCCCGGCCTTGTAAAGATGTGCTTCAGGACGTGGCCGATCTCCCCGACTTCCTGGTTGTTAAAGTAAACGGTGCCCAGGACATTGCCGGATTCCTTCCCAAAATTTTGGAGATTGCCTAGCTGGAGCGTGAAATCCTTGACCTTGCCTTGGTCCGGAAAATTCACCGTCTTCCTGATCCAAACCACGCCGCCGTTGACGAGGCCGAGAGAAGTCCAATCGCCCGGCGTTGGGAGGGTGGTCCAGGTGCTGACATCGGTTTTTGGATCGGCCCAACCTTGGGCATAACCCTTGTTGCCGGGGTCCTGACGCCCCATCTTCGTCTCCCAGTCATTCAAGTCCGAAAGGAATTTTTGGGTCGTCTGGTCCGCGTTGTTCCAGCTCTGCGCCACCGCTGCTTCCTGCGGCCCCAGGCCCAGCCCGGCGAGCGCCTCTTTGCGCACCCACGACTCACCGCAGGTACCGGGATAGGAGCAATGAATGATACCAATGGGCACCTTGACCTGCTCGCGCAATTCCTTCGCAAAATAATAGGCCACGGCCGAATATCCTTTCACGCTATCCGGATCGGTGGACTCCCATTTCCCTTCGTACGGCGGGACGGGAACATTATCCGCCGCTGTCGATGAGACTGTGAAGCAATGGAGCAGCGGATCATCGGCCGCGGCAATGTCGCCTTGCGCCACGTCGGCGATTTCGTACATGTGCAGCGACATGTTGGATTGCCCGGAACAGAGCCAGACATCGCCCACCAGCACGTTCTGCACGGTAACGGAATTGGAGGTTCCTTTCACCGTCAGGGTGAAGGGGCCGCCCGCCGCAAGACCCTTGAAGGTCGCGCACCATTTGCCGTCCTGGCCGGCCGTGGCCGAGGTGGTCTGGCCGTTGAGCTCCAAGGTGACGGCTTCGTTGGGCGCGGCGGTCCCCCAGACCGGCGCAACCGTGTCCCGCTGTAAAACCGCTCCGTCGCTGAAGAAGGACGGCAAACTCACGTCGCCAAAACCAGAAACGGGAAAGACCGTGACCATCAGTCCTGAAAAAAGCGCCAGGCTGCGCAGGTTGAGTTTAAAATTCATTTTTATCTCCTCTTCTTTTAGCCGGCGTATCCCTAACGGAGTTGATTATAGCTTTCTTCGGCGCTCTTCTGGTTTTGCAACATCTTTTGCTCTTCGGGGGTAAGAACGATTGCGTCGGCATCAGGCACCGCCAGATACTGGTAGGTGGTATTCACAGAACCGATCAGGTCGGCGCCGATCGGAAGCATGGTTTTGGCGGAAATCCAGGCTTCGGTGGAACCGTCCTGGTAGTGAAACACGGGAACGTTCTGGTAGGTCGTGTATTCCTTGAACGAGGCGAGATTCACACATTGGGTAAAGGCAAAGCCGAGGTTGAAAAACATGTAAGGCATGAAGTCTTCCCCCATGCGGCGGTACTCCAAGCCCAGGGACCCATGGGAGAAGCAATGGTCGCCGATGATATCGAATTGCTGGAGAGGGCTGTTGACGAACTTGACCACGATGCGCCTCATTTTACCGACCTTCGTCGTTTCGACACTGACAGGATAAGCGTCTGGCGGAGGAACCGGCGGGGTTCCCGGAGCATTTTTCGGGACGTACGAAAAATTGACAATCCAATGACAATTTTCCGGAATGGGGGCCAGATAGGGCGGAGTGGGCTGAGAATTGGACGAGTCGGACGCTTGTTGAGCTTCCAGAGGGCTTTCAAACAGCGTGAAAGCCATCGAACAAAGGACAGTGATAAGTAGGAATCGCATAATCATGGGAATCATTGATCGACCATTTCGAGTTGCTGATCGACGATCTGCCCGGTGTAACGGTCGATGGCGATATGAAGCCAATAATGCCTCTCGCCATCAACGACAAAGTTGTCTTTCCCGCCACTGCTTACGGCAGACGAATTATTGAGGAAATGTCCCGACTGGCCGATCACGTCGATGAGAAAATTCCAGGTGCGCGTGTTGGAGGATTCAGCCAGGGAACGCACGACCGACTCGCCTTCCGTTTTGACCATGGAGGTGCCGCTGTCGGTGAA
>JAJSLI010000146.1 GCA_021272315.1 Methylacidiphilales bacterium
TTCACCGACAGCGGCACCTCCATGGTCAAAACGGAAGGCGAGTCGGTCGTGCGTTCCCTGGCTGAATCCTCCAACACGCGCACCTGGAATTTTCTCATCGACGTGATCGGCCAGTCGGGACATTTCCTCAATAATTCGTCTCCCGCGAGCAGTGGCGGGAAAGACAACTTTGTCGTCGATGGCGAGAGACACTATTGGCTCCATGTCGCCATCGACCGTTACACCGGACAGATCGTCGATCAGCAGCTTGAAATGGTCGATCAATGATTCCATTCGTTATGCGAGCCCTCTTCATCCCCATTCTTTGCTCGGCGGCGCTCGCGTCGCTGGAAGCCCAGGAATCGTCCTCGTCTTCCAGTCCCCAACCCACTCCGCCGTATCTGGCTCCTGTCCCGGAAAATTGTCATTGGATTGTCAATTTTTCCTACGTTCCGAAAAATGCGCCGGGAACCTCGCCGGTTCCTCCGCCGGCCGCTTATCCCGTCAGTGTCGAAACGATAAAGGTCGGCAATCTAAGGCGCATTTTGGTCAAGTTCGTCAACAGTCCTCCCCAACAATTCGATCTCATCTCTGGCTATTGCTTCTTTCAGGGACCCACGGGCTTGGAGTACCACAGGCTGAGGGAGGACTACGTGCCCTACATGTTCTTCGACCTTGGCTTTTCCTTCACCCAATGTGTGAATCTCGCTTCGTTCAAGGAATACACGAAATACCAGAACGTTCCCGCATTTCACTATCAGAACAGTTCCACCGAAACCTGGATAGCGGTCGATACCATGCTTCCGATCGGCGCCGACTTGGTCAATTACGTGAAGACCCGCTACCAGTATCTGCCGACGCCCGATTCCAATGAGATCGTTCTTACCCCCGAAGAGCAAAAGGTTCTGCATGACTGGCAGGTCGCCGAAGAAATCGCCAAAAAACTCCGTTAGAGAACGGCTCCTTACCTAACTTATGTCCAACCCCCGCGAGTAGTTTTAGCAACTTCATCCCAAGCCAAAGGTTTTATGAAAAAATGTTTCGGTTTTCTTTTGACGCTCATTTTTATTTGTTGTGGAGGCCAAGGTCCTTCATACGCGCAAAATCCCGTCGACAACCCATCACAGGTCCCCGCTTTGACCCCTCACCCGGTCTCACCCGGGCCCGTCACCACCGACGATGAAATCATCGCCGACCTGAATCTCGATGCGCCCGGTCTGGAAAAAGTGAAGGCGGCCATACAAACAGGAGATATTCCCGCCGCTCAGGCCGCCTATCTCGACTATCGGCGAACCGCCTCACCCGCCAAATGGAAGATAACGCCTGCGGATGAACCGGCCGCGCCGACGGAAACCGACGATCCGGTCGGCGATGCGATTTGCAAGCATCTCCTGTCCAATCGTTATTTTCGCCTGGGTTCGCCCCCTCCCGCCCAGATCGATGTGGGGAAAGATTTTAATTGGAAATATAACCCCCTGCCTCCGAGCGATCCGGCCTACACCAGCCTGTGGGCGGCCATGATGGACCGCACTCCCTGGTGGGATGATTTGGCCAAGGCTTATTGGCAGACCCGTAATGAGAAGTATGCCGTCGAATGGGTGACCGAGCTTCGTGATTTCGCGCGGAAAAATCCGGTTCCTCCGGGTACGACTGGAATGTGGGCCCCCCCCTCGTTGTGGGTTTCACTGGATGTTGGAATTCGGATGAGCGACCCGTGGCCCAATGCCTATTATCACTTCCTCAACAGTCCCTCCTTCACCCCTGCCGACAACTGGCTCTATCTCAAACTGGTCCGCGATCATGCGATACGTCTCCTGACCGGATTGAAGGTCAGTCCGGATCGATCCGGCAACTGGGTGATCCTTGAATGCTCTGGACTTTATACGGCTGGCGTTCTCTTTCCGGAATTGCGCGAGGCGGCGGCGTGGCGTCAGTTCGCGGTCGATCGTATGCTGCTTGAAATGAAGCGGATGGTGCCACCGGACGGCTTTGAGGCCGAATTGACTCCCGGTTATCACATGACCGTGGCTAAAGGCTTTCGTTCCTCGCTCGAACTGGCCAAGCTGAACAAACTGCCGATTTCCGAAGCATTCCAGTCCAAGGTGATTGCGATGTACCGGGCTCTGGTCTTGGTCATGGACCAGGAGGGCAATGATGTTCCGACCAACGATTCGACGCTCATCAACGCCAGATATGAAGCCAAAACGGGACTCGAAATCGCCGACGATCCCCTGCTGGAATGGGCGGCATCGGGAGGGAAAAGCGGCACGGCGCCACCCGATTCGACCATGCTGCCCTACGCCGGATTCTACGCCATGCGCGGCGGCTGGAAACCGAACGATCTCTTTCTTTTTTTCCGGGCTGGGCCGCCTGGAATTGGCCATGAACACCAGGACATGCTTGAAATTACCCTCAACGCGTGGGGCAAGACCCTGCTCTTCGACGCGGGGCGCTATACTTACGACCAGTCGGACTGGCGGCGTTTTTCCAATGGAACCGCCTCGCATAACACCATCATCGTCGACGGCAAGTGGCAGCATCGTCCCAAGAATAAGGTGCCCGTCCCGCCCGTTTCCAATCCCTGGGTTACAACTCCGCTGTTCGATTACGTGGCCGCGACTTATGACGCCGGCTATCAGCAAAGCGTTTACAAGGCCCAGCAGTACGATCCCCAAAGATGGGTGGGAGAGGTGGATAAATCGGTTTCCCATACCCGCCGGGTGCTCTTCCTGCGGCCCTACTACGCCCTGGTTCTCGACACGCTTGATGGCACCGGCGACCACACCTTTGATGCCCATTTTCACATGGATGCTCCTGCCGCGCATCTTGATCTAGCCACCCAAGCCGCCTTC
>JAJSLI010000082.1 GCA_021272315.1 Methylacidiphilales bacterium
GGCGACATCTTCGTGACGACGACGGGCAACATCGACGTGATCACGCGCGAGCACATGAACCGGATGAAGCACCAGGCGATTGTCTGCAACATCGGCCATTTCGATTCCGAGGTGCAGGTCGGTTCGCTCTACGGCGACAAGACGCTCAAAAAAGTCGAGATCAAGCCGCAGGTCGACCAGTTCACCTGGCCGAACGGCAAGGTCCTCACCGTCCTGGCCGAAGGCCGCCTGGTGAACCTGGGCTGCGCGACAGGCCATCCGAGCTTCGTCATGTCGGCGTCGTTCACCAACCAGACGATCGCGCAGATCGAACTGTGGGAGTCGCGCGGCAAGGGGAAGTACAAGAACGACGTCTATGTTCTGCCCAAAGCGCTCGACGAGCGGGTGGCGCGGCTGCACCTGGAAAAACTCGGCGTGAAGCTGACAAAACTGACGCCGAAGCAGGCGGAATATCTTGGCGTGCCGGTCGAGGGACCCTTCAAGCCCGATCATTACCGGTATTGATTTTCAACGGTCTCCAACCGCTTGGATTTGCAAGGCCCCGGGCATGAAAATGTCCGGGGCTTTTTTGCCGCAGAACCGGCGACGCGAAATATGCGGTTGTCCGACAAAATGGGAGCTTCCTCCTACAAAGGTTTGGCAACGTGGCTGGGGAAGGAAATCCCGTTGGGGGGGAGTTTGGCTCCGGGAGGCAGATTGGTGTTGGGCGAAAGGTTGGTGTTGAGGAGCTGTTCGAAGCGGGGATCGTTGCGTAAACCGTCGAAGCGAAAATCCATGCTGGCGGAGATGAGGGCGTTGGTGCCGCCGGTGGTGGCGGCCTGGGTCAGGTACTTGAGGGCCTCATCGTTGTGGCCGATGCTGGCGTTAAGTCCGGCAAGGTAGTAGGCGACTTCGCTGGCCTTGGGGTCAATCTTGACGCGAGCTTCGAGGAAGGCAATGGCGGCGGAGGGGTCATGGACGGTGTCGACGTAGTAGCGGACAACGTCGCCCATGTCATCGCGGCTCCAGTTGGTAAGGCCGGCGGCACTGCGAAGAATATCTTTGACCTCGGGGAATTTGCCTTCGTCCTCGAGAATCCGGGCGAGATCGAGGTTGAGGCGAACGTCATACGGTGACTTGGCAAGTTGATTGCGGAGTTCCTTTTCGCCCGTGCCGAAGGTTTGGGACAGAGTGATCTCTTCAAGAAGATCGCTGTAGGTTTCATTGCGGGGGTCGTCGAGTTCGGCCTGTTTAACCACCGCGAGCGCCTCGTCGTAGCGCTCGTGCTGGGCGAGAAAGCGGGCGTATTCGTGAACGGCGGAAGCAAGTTGCGGACTGAGGAGGAGAGCGATCTTGAGGAAGTGTTCCTCCTCGGCGCTCATGCCACGCCAGCGGTAGAGATCGGCGTGCCAGAAGGCAAGTTTGCCGAAGGTTGTGGTGGCGTCGTCGTCGATGCGGAACCTGGGGTCGCCGAGAAGGCGGACGCAATAGGCGTCCCAGTAGGTGTAGTCGGCCCGGACGGCGTCGGGAGGGAGGGCGGCGAGAGGGTCGGGATTCAACTTGAAGATGAGGCCGGAAGGGATGAGGTAGGGATACATCCATTGGATGGGGACGCTTTGTTCGATGTAGAAGGTGTGGTCCTTTTTGTTTTTTTCGAAGATCTGGCGCGCAACCATGCCGTTGATTTCAAAAACATCGTCGGTGCCAGGGCGGAGGATGGCGCCCCCGCTGGCCTTGATGCGGTCGGCGTTGAGGTCTTCGTACTGGCGCCAAGCCGTGGCGAGTTCCTCGTCGCTGATGCAGGTAACGGGAATTTTGGGATAAGCTTGGTCGCGCCCAAGCAATTTTTCGAACCAAGTGAAGGTTTTGGGACGAAAGCGGGGGTCGTATTGATCGCGGATGTAACGGCAATAGTAGCCGTCACAGAGGGCGTTTTGGGTGATAACGGTGACGTCGCGGCGGTCGAAGCCGGGGGTGGTTTTCCAGCGGTTGTCCTGCTGGCTTTCCACAAAAGCCATGAAGGTGGGAACGAAACGCCCGGGATCGGAGCCGCCGTAGTAGACGGCGTTTTTGTCCATGGGCTGCATAATGTCATAGCCGTAGTCGTAGCCGAACCAGTGGCCCGCCTTGTTGCAATCGTCGACGTTGCTCCAGAGGGGCAGGAGCGAGAGGTAGAGCGCAGGCATGCCGAAGCCGAGCAAGCCGGTGCGGGCCGGGACTTCGGGGAGGCTCTCGTGAAG
Organism: Methylacidiphilales bacterium; assembly: GCA_021272315.1. GTDB lineage: Bacteria > Verrucomicrobiota > Verrucomicrobiia > Methylacidiphilales > UBA1321 > JABDGH01. The sequence continues at coordinate 2,220 of JAJSLI010000082.1, forward strand.
ATAGACCATGGCGGCGAGTGCGCCGTAGCCCATGAGCAAAACGAAGATGCAATGAGACTGGAGGTGGAAGACCTTGTACTGGAGGTTGCGCTCAAAGTCGAAGGAAACAGGTGGCTCGATGAGATTGAGCATGAAACCGAGGAAGAAGAAGGCGAGGGCGAGAAAGACAAACCAGTCCGTCTGGCGGGCGTCGCATCGTCGAGCGTAGACGAAGACGGTCATGGTGAGAAAAATAAGGGGGACCGTGAAGTTTTTTTGCAGGTTGTCGGCGTAGTAGTAGAAAGTGAGCAAAAGACGGTGGCCGTAATTGGGGCCGCCGAGGCCGGCGTCATTCTGTTCATCAGCCTTCACGACGCCGATGGCTTTGCCGATGGTGGTTTTGATGAGGTTGGGAAGGCTCATCGGGTATTGTTCTCGGCTGACGGCGTAATAGAAGCCGCTACGCAACTGCGGCTCGCCCCAATTGATGGGAGGATGGGTCGAGGAGGCGAACGGCAAGTAGGCGTAGGGCGTGAGGCCAACCCAACCGGCGACGAAAACTCCGATGATGAGACGGCGGTTGAGGTTGGAAGTTAAGAGGAGGCCGAGTGCAACGGCGGTGAGAAGGAAAGTGAGGAGGCCATGACGGGGGGAGAACTGGAGCCAGCCGGGTTTGACAAAGGTGCCGTAGCGCCAGAAATGGAGCCCCGGGTGGAGGATGCGGGTGTTGTCGAATTCACTTGGGCTCATGACATAATTGCCATAGGCAAAAAAGAGGACGGCAATGGCGACGCCAGCAAGGAAGAGGGGCCAGCGGAACTTGCTCATGTAGAAAAAGGAGACGATGGCGGTCAGCCCAAGGATAAGACGACCCATGGCTTCGCTGATGGCATACAATTCATGGTCACTGGGATTGGAGGAAAACCAGCCGGAGGAGAGCCAAGTGAGGTAGACGAGGATGGAGAGGCTGAAAAGGTTGACGGCGAGGAAAACAGGCCAGAAAACACCCGCGCGCAACAGGGCGGCGGCAACCAGGATCGCGGGAATGATCTGGATAAGGGTGTGGTGATGGGTGAGGCCGAGGCCGAAGACGAAGACCGTGATGATGAGGCGCTCGGTTTTCGCGGGCTCGAGCATCCAGAAATAGAACAGCAGCAGGATAATGATGGTGAAGAGCGCGTTGACCGTGCCGTGCACGGCGGAAATGGTTGCCTGACTCCACATGACATCGCTGAAGCCGAGCGTGAGGCCGGCGAGAAGACCGGCATAAAAAGCGTAGGGGCGGACGGCAGCCTGACGGTCGGGGTCGGTCCAGCGCTGAAGAAGCCAGCGACCGGAGTGACAGACGAGAAGGGTGAGCAGGGCGTTGGCGATGCCACCGTAAAGGGCGGATTGGACGTTGATGCGCCAGGCGAGATTTCCGACAGGGATGAGATGACTGAGGATAAACCCGGACATGGTCCAGAGTGGATAACCGGGCGGGTGGGGCACACCGAACTTGGTGGCGGCGGTGATGAGCTCGCCGGAGTCTTCCAACGTAACGCTGGGGGCGAGGGTGGCGATGTAGACGGCGGTGGTGACAACGAAGACGATGGCTGCTGCGGTCAAGTCGGAACGCTGAAAGCGCTCGGGGCGCGAAGGCGGAAGATCGGGATGCGTCTCAAACTGGACGGTGGAAGCGATGGTGGTGAGGCTCATAAGGCGGATTTTCCGTCGGCTCCGGAGCGAACGTGGGGGTGGCGTCCGCGTAGCGCCATCCAGGGAACGCGCCAGATGGCTTCACGGACGATATGACCCGACATTTTGGAAATGCCGGCGTGACGGTCTTCAAACACGATGGGGACCTCGACAATTTTCCAACCGAGCCGCCACGCAAGGTGTGTGACTTCGATCTGGAAGGCATAGCCGTCGGAGTGGATTTGGGCAAGGTCGAGCGAGGCGAGCCTGTCAGGGCGAAACGCCTTGAAACCGCCGGTGGGATCGGAGAAGGGCATGCCGGTGATGAGCTTAACGTACTGGGCCGCACCGAGGCTGAGCATGAGGCGGTGCAGTGGCCAGTTGGTGACACGAACACCATCGCGGTAACGGGTGGCAATAACGAGATCGGCGCCCTGATCGAGGAGGCGAATCAGCTCGGGCACCGAATTGGGGTCGTGGGAGAGATCAGCGTCCATCTGGACAATGGCGGAGCAAGGCTCGACAGCATGCCGTTTCATGACCCAGGCAAAGCCTTCGACATAGGCGGAGCCGAGGCCGCGTTTGCCGGGGCGTTCAAGAATAAAGAGCTGGCGGTCGTAGCGGGGATGAGAGCGGACCCAACCGGGTGCGCCGTCCCCGGAGGCGTCGTCGACGAGGAGGATGCGGGCGTCGGGCACGGCGCCCCAAAGCCGCTCGGTAAACCGGGGAAGGTTGTCGAGTTCGTGGTACGTGGGGACAACGATAAAGGGGGACGGCATGGGTTGGAACTCTTACTAAAAGTAGACACGGGCCGCGCCGGGAGGGATTCGGCCTTCCCACGCGGAGCCGAGCGACGAACATAGCCGTAGCGCTCTGTGAGAAGCGAGCGACAAAGTGGGAAGGCCAAAGAACCCCGGCCCGAAGGGTTGCCTATTTTTTAGCCCCTGACTTTGTTGCTCGTCGGTCAAAGACCGCAGAGGGTATTCTCCCTCCTCGCGCCTCGTCAGAAGCCAAAAAATAAAGGCAACGCGACCCATGGCTACTTTTGGTAAGAGTTCTAGATCAGTTCGGAGATGGAACCGTAATCAGGATCAAGGAGACGCTTGTAGCTGCGCTGGGCGTAGGCATCAGTCATCCCGGAAAGATGGTCGCAGAGCAGGCGGGCGCGGGCGGAATTGCTTTCGACGGCGATGATGTCGCGGTGGATGTCGTGGGGAACGAGGACAGCGGGGTGGGAGGCCTCGTCGAGGTAATTGGAGAAGAGGCTGCACGCAAGCTGCCGGAGAATATTTCCGCCCTTGTATTCGATCTGCTGAAGGGCGCTGGAACCGAAGATAAGTTCGCGGCAGATTTCTTTGTGGAGGCTGATTCGATTTTTGGTTTCGGGACGCAGGTGGACACGGTAGGCGTGGCGGTTGGTCCGGCGGGACATGAAGTTTTTTTGCGGTTTGAGTGAGCTACCGGTAATTAATTTTCCAATGAGGGCGTTCATGCGAGGTTGAAGCCTGTTATTTGCCATCATTCCGAGCAGGTCGTCGATATACTTTCTTTGATGACGGTTGAGCGCAGAGTCTTTTTTGTCACGCCAGGCGGCAAGGCGGTCGGGGGCCAGGAAGCGGGCTTTCCAGCCGTCGACAATGTCGAAGCAGGAATAGGCGATGTCGTCGGCGAGATCCATGACCTGACATTCGAGGCTGTGGAATCGGTTGACGTCGGAAGTGCCGAGAACGGCGGGCAGATCAGTCGTGCCGAAGCAAAAGTGGAGGATTTCGGCCTGGTCGTCGTAGATAAAGTGGTTGGTGTCCGTGCCCCGGTCACGATGGAGACGCTTGTACTTGAGCACGCCGTCAAGGAGAGCGCGGGTGGGGCTCATGCCACCTCGTCCTCCAGGTTGGCTGTAAATGGTCCGGGTAAGGATGCGCAGGGTCTGGGCGTTGCCCTCGAAGCCACCGTAGGGTTCCATAATCTGGTTGAGGACCCGTTCGCCGGCATGGCCGAACGGGGGATGGCCGATATCGTGCGCGAAGCAAACGGCCTCGAGAAGATTGGGATCGATGGCAACGGCGCGGTGCGATTTCTGGAGCCAGACCGCGATCGATTTGGCGATATTGGCGACTTCAAGCGAATGGGTCAGGCGCGTGCGGTAGAAGTCGTACTCTCCCGCTTGGAAGACCTGGGTCTTGGCCTGCAACCGGCGAAAAGCCGGTGTGAACATGATGCGATCGCGGTCTTGGTGAAAGACGCTGCGGTAGTCCGGCGTCCGTTTGAAGTTAGCTGCATCGAGCAAATACTGGCGGTCGAAGGCGCGATAAAAGTCGACGGACATTTTTTCACTTTAGAAGCCGGGGGGAGTGACGGCAAGGCTGGGCGGGCCTTCCAGGTTGGAGTTGCAAAAAAATAATTTCGATGAAATGGTGGATTTTATTCCACCGAAAATCAGAAAGAACATGAGGGAAAATAGGGATGAGAAAGGGGCGTGTTGCCCGAAGAAATTTCGAAATAGGGGTTGCCGAGGTAAACAATTGGGCTTAGTTACCCGGAAGTGACAATTGTTCTTCTATGTTAGCTGAAACGAATTGCGAACACGTAACGACCAAGCGCTTCAAGGCCAAGCTTAGTCCCTATCTCCATTATTTCGACAAATGCGGCAAGGCGGTGCGCGTCCATCACGGACGCTCGTCCGACAAGGTGCGGCTGGGCGATTTGGTGACCATCCCCGACAGCGATCTGCATCATGTGATGGATTGCGAGGCCGCGTTGGCGATCAGCCATGCAATCGAGGACATCGCGGGAGAGGTCCGCAGCGGGGAACTGGTCGCGACGTTTCAGAATTTTAAAAATTTCCTACCTTATAAAAAGCGGTACATGAGCTTGGCGGAGGACCTCGATGCGGTTCGGGTCTGGGGCTGCGGCACGGTGCCGAAGAATTGCGGGAAGATCGATTTCGTGCAGACGGAAGAGGAGCGGCTCAAACGCTACTGGCTGGTACTTTTCGACAGCGAGGAGACTCGGGCGGTTTTGCTCTGCAAGCAGGTAAACCGCGCGACCGATTTTGCGGATAAGAAATTCATCGGGTTCTACAGCTTCAATCCCTACCTGGTGCAGTCGATCCGATGGCGCTTCAATCTGCTCAGTTCGGGTTTGAGTCGGGTGATTTCGCACTGGGAAAAGTCATTTCCCTTCCCTGATTTAAAAATGCGCGATTTAGAGCGCTACATTAAGCAATCGGATGTGATTGATGTACAGTCTGTTGTCTAAAATGCCTAAGGGGCATTATTCCCGGTTTTCTTTGAACGGGAACCACGGGGAAGTGGCTATCCTTCTGCAAGTTTCATTTACTCTCCTCCTTGAGCCGTCAAAAAAAGAGCGCCTAGGTGCTCCCTCCCTAAAAATGCGGGACTTGACGTAAGCGCCCATCTCGCGGTTAGTTGGTGGTATGTCCGTCACTGTCAATGCCGCCGGGAAAGTCAACCTCCGCACTCCGGAGGTGATGAAACTCGTCCAAGCCCAGGTGGAAAGTCATTACCGCAGCCCTGTGGTGGACTATCTTCGCCACACCAAATCGCATCTCTCGGCCAACGGCCTGACGGTGAAGTTGGCCAAGGCGTTCGGCTTCTGTTACGGCGTGGAGCGTGCCATTAATATGGCCTACTCCGCAGCGAAAGTCTTCGCCGGACACAATATCTATCTTCTCGGCGAGATCATCCACAACCCCGAGGTGAACGACCAGTTGCGCACCATGGGCATCAAGCAACTCAAGGAGACGCGCGGTGTCTACGACCTCGGCGACCTGACCCGGGAGGACGTGGTCATCGTCCCCGCCTTCGGCGCGGAAGTGAAGGTGCTCAACCGGCTCAACGAAATCGGCTGCTACAAAGTCGACACGACCTGTGGTGACGTGATGAGCGTCTGGAAGCGCGTCCGCCAGTATCGCAACCAGGGCACCACCTCGATCATCCACGGCAAGGCGTGGCACGAGGAAACCAAGGCGACGGTCTCGCAGGCGATCAGCGAGAGCGGCGGCACCCATTATCTCGTGGTCTTTACCCTGGACGAAACCGATTACGTCTGCGACTACATCCGCAGGGGCGGCAACAAGGAGGAGTTCCTCAAGAAATTCGAGGGCGCCTACTCGCCCGGCTTCGACCCCGACACGCACCTGACCTCCGTCGGCATCGCCAACCAGACCACGATGATGAAAAACGAGACGGAGGAAGTGCAGCACCGGTTCGAGCGCGCCATGGCCGACCGGTACGGACGTGAGAACCTGGATCGGCACTTCCGCAAGGCCGACACGATCTGCGGCGCGACGCAGGAACGGCAGGACGCGCTTTCCGAAATGCTCGGCGTCGAGAAGATGAACCTGCTCCTCGTCGTCGGCGGTTACAACAGCAGCAACACCTCCCATCTCGCTGAAATGGGCGAGGCCATGCTGCCCACCTATTTCATCAAAAACTCGGAAAAATTGATCTCGTCGAAGGAAATTTCCCACTACGATCAGCATCGCCAGCAGGAAGTAATCAGCCACGACTGGCTGCCCGAAGGCCCTGTCGTCCTTGGCATCACCGCCGGTGCCTCCTGCCCGAACAATCTTCTCGAAGAAACCATCCACCGCCTCTACGAATTCCGCGGTGTCGAAGTCGAGGCGCTCCTGCCCCCCGATTACCGCGAAATCGTCGGCCTAGTCCCTGCCAACGGCAACGGACATCATTGATTCCCCCGCCAACGTGACTCATCGGGAACACTCCTTGAGAACGCGCCTTATCCTGAATTGCATACTTCTCCCCCTGTTTCTCCCCCTCAACCCTTTGCGGGCGGAGCCAGCTCCATCCGACCCCGCCGCAATCGTCAACGGCCAGGCCATCAGTTTCGCCGAACTGGATCGGCAAGTTGAGAGCGCATCAGTTGATATTCGTTCCTGTTATCAGGGGGCGGAACTTGAGACAAAAATTCGGGCTCTCCAACTGGAAAAGCTCAATGCCTTGATCTACCGGGTTCTCATCATTCAGGCTTTCTATAAAGACGGCGGCAAAATTCCAGACGGCTACATTGACGCCCAAGTCGACGCCATTGTAAAAGAACAGTATGGTGGGGACCGCGCCGCATTCGACCAGACCTTGCGGGACCGCGGCATTTTGCTGGCCACTTACCGTCAGGAAATTGTCGATAGCGCCATCATTGGTTACATGCACACCAAAATCGCCTCTGATAAGGTTCCTCAAACCACCACGGATGAATCCGAACAATCTTCCCAGGGAGAGTTTAGCCCTAAAGAGTGGCGAGAGTGGCTGACATCCCAACGCAAGAACGCCAATATTAAAATCTATCTCCCTCAGACCTAGCCCTGCGTCCCTCCCTGCTTGATCCAATCCCATCTTATGCCCTCCCCTAAAATCGACGTCCGCACTTCCCCGCTTGGCAACCCCGATGTGGTCAGCTTTTTCATCAAGGGCAGCGCCCTGCCCGCCGGCGTTCCGTCCGAAGAGTTCGACGGCGCGCCGAACAGCACCCTGCTCCTGCGCGACCGCAACCAGCGCACGCTGCTTGTCGGCCTCGGGGAAAAGGAAAAAATCGAGCCGGACACGCTGCGCCGCGCCGCAGGCACCGCGGCCAAACAACTGCTCAAGCTCGGCGCCAAGGAGATCGCCCTTGATCTCATCCCCTTCCCCGACCACGTCGGACCGGCGGTGGAAGGCGCACTCCTGGCCGGTTATAAATTCGAAGGTTTCGGCCGGGACCCGGCCAAAAAAACGCGGGGCGTCCTCGGCAAGCTGCAGGTTCTGGTGAAGGAGCACGAGCTGACCAACGCCCGCGTGCAAGCCCGCACCGCGGAGACAGTCACCTCGACGGTGAACATTATCCGCGACATCGGCAACCTGCCCGGCAACATGCTCACGCCCGCCATCCTGGCCGACAAGGCGGAGGAACTCGCGCAAGGCCGCGGCCTGACCGTGAAAGTCTGGAACGAGCGCCAGCTCAAGAGCGAGGGCTTCGGCGGCATTCTCGCGGTCGGCCAGGGTTCAGCCAATCCGCCGCGGCTTATCGTCATCGAGTACCGTGGCGGTGGCAAAAAGGACGCCCCGATTGCCCTCGTCGGCAAGGCGGTCACCTTCGACACCGGCGGCATTTCGATCAAGCCGGGCGCGCAGATGGACGAGATGAAGTGGGACAAAATGGGCGGCCTGGCCGTGCTGGGCACGATGCTGGCCGCGTCCGATCTCAAGCTGCCGGTCAATCTCATCGGCCTCATCCCCTCGGCGGAAAACATGCCGGGCCCGGGCGCTTACCGTCCCGGCGACATCATCACCACGCGCGACGGCAAGACCATCGAGGTGCTCAACACCGACGCCGAGGGCCGCATCATCCTCGCCGACGCGATTTCCCACGCGCGGCTGACTTACAAGCCTTCCGTAATCGTCGAGTACTCGACCCTGACCGGCGCGGTCATCATGGCGCTCGGTTTCCAGCGGGCGGGCCTCTTCACCGCGGAGGAGAAACTGCGCGAGGCTTTCATGGCCGCCGGGAAGATCACCGGCGAACGTGTCTGGCCGCTGCCCGTCGACGAGGAATACAAGGAAGGCGTCCAATCCGAGATCGCCACGGTGAAGAACATCGGCGGGCGCGAAGGCAGCGCTTGCATCAGCGCGAGCTTCGTCAAGACGTGGGCCGAACAGACGCCGTTTGTCCATCTCGACATCGCGGGCACCGCCTGGACGACCAAGCCGCCGTCCTATCTCGAAGGCGGCGCGACCGGCTTTGGCGTGCGGCTTACCATCCAGGTCCTCCGCGCCGGCCTGCCGGTCTGACTTGGTTTGATCTGCCTTGATTTGGGTTGATTTGACCTCGCGGGCCAACTCGATCCGCTTGTGGTGCAGGTCGAGGCTTCGCTGCTGCTGGTCCAGTCGACGCCAGCCCTGGTCGAGTTTGACCCGCGCGGCGTCTCCCCGGCGCAGGCTGGCGATCGGCCCGACCATTTTCAGGACGTCCTTGATGTCGGCCGTGTCGACGGCTTCCATGATACGGGCGCCGGCCAGCGTGGCGCAGGCTTCGGCGATGTTGCCGCTTGCGACCTCGCCGAGTTCCCGCGCGTATTCGGCGAGTTCCCTGAGTTTTTCGATTCCGTCGCGCTGACGCCGCCAGTCGACGTAGCCGCCGCGTCGCCATTCGCTGAGGTTTTGCGGCTTGATCGGCTGGCCGGACCAGTGCCGTTCGAGCATCGTCCGCACTTGATCCTCGGCGTTGAGCCACTCGAGGATTTGGGGGCCGCGCCAGCCGTCGTCGAGGCGGCGATTGAGTTCGGTGCGGAGGGCCAGCGGGAGGCAGGCGATCTTGCCCTTGCGGGTTACGTTGGGTTCGTGGGACACGTTGGGTACGACAGATGAGGAGGCATTCATGCGCGCACGGTACCGCTCGTTAGCTGGTGCTGTCTTGGCGTCCTGCGCGGCTCCGTCGCTTAACGCCAACCTGTCCGCCTTTTCGGTTGGAAACGCCTCAATAACAAAATTTGACTCATTCCTGTTATTTGCGATATGTTGACGACAGTCATCTTTCAAGTAATGGAGTTTCAATTATGAACGTGTCTCTGACGCCGGAATTGGAAAAATTTGTCGAGCAGGAAGTGGACAGCGGTCTTTACCAGACCGCCAGCGAAGTCATCCGCGCGGGGTTGCGCCGTCTCAAGCAAGACCAGGCGCGTCAATTACCGCCAACTCCAAGGACTCTTGGAGAACTGGAAACGCAATTACTCCAGGCGGTCGAAGCCCTCGACGCCGGCAAAGGCGTGAGTGGCGGGAAAGTGTTCAGCCGACTCCGCAAGCGGATCAAGGAAATCCACACGAGCACCTAAATTGTGCGTGGGCAGGCATCCTGAGCGAAAAGCGCGATCGAGGGCGTTTAAAACAAAGGGTTGAAAAGAGGCCTGGCCTCCTTTCTCAAGATTGCCGCGCGACGAGGCCGAGCCTATAACGTGGAGCGCGTTCCATGTACTTGTGCCCACGCTGCAACCAAGCGCTCATCCGTATGGAGGAGCCGGGCGGCATTTCGTGGGAGTGTCAGGTCTGTGGCGGAAAAGCCATGGGACTTGGCCTACTCCGCAAGACCATCGGCGAGCAACAGACCGCGCAAATCTGGTCGAAGCAATTTGCCAGCGCGGGCAAGGATGGCTGCGCCTGTCCCATGTGCTCGCGCGCGATGAACGAGATCACGGTTGAGATGCCGAAAGGACCGTTGACCCTTGATGTCTGCCAACCGTGCAACTTCGTTTGGTTCGATGCGGGCAAATGCGAATACCTTCCACCACCGCCCCCGGCTCCACACATCCTGGGACAGGTTGATAAGTCAAAGATGACTCAGGAGCAGATAGAATCTCTCGCCTTCATAGAGGCGCAACGGATTGCCGAGGAGGAACGCAAAGAAAATCCGGAACCCTACGAAGATTGGAAGACAATTCCCGGACTGTTAGGCATGCCGGTCGAACTTGATGCCGATCCCTCAGCGAACATCGCATGGACAACATGGTTCACGGCTTTTGTTATCGCAATGATGAGTATTGCAGAGTTCTTCGACACCGACAAGGTCATCAAACAATTAGGCCTGATTCCGAACCAAGCTTGGCGATATTTTGGCCTGACTTTCTTCACCTCGTTTTTCCTGCATGCCGGTGCCTTTCATCTGATCTCCAATCTCTACTTCCTCATCGTTTTCGGTCGTGCGGTGGAACGCGATCTGGGGCCGATGCGCTGGCTCCTGGTGCTCTTTATTTCCGCCTTTGTCGGTGATTTCCTCGACATCCAGCTCGACCCTCGCGGCGATCTGCCCACCATCGGCGCGAGTGGAGGCATTTCCGGTCTCCTCGCCTACTACACTCTCAAATTTCCGAATGCCAGCCTGGGGATTATGGTGCGATTCGTCTGGGTACCCCTCCCAGCCTGGTTGTTTTTTGGACTCTGGATATTACTCCAGCTCGGCGGTGCGGCTCAACAGATCGGTGGTGTCGGCAATGTTGCTTCCCTGGCTCACCTGGGAGGCGTAATTGCCGGCGTCGTTTTTTGGCTGTTGTGGAAAGACCGACCACCCAATGCGACCTCAGCGCCTTCAAGCGGAGCAGGACAAATCGACATCAAAGTCCACTGACGCGCTGCCCGGCTGCCTCTGTCTTGGCGTCCTGCGCGAAAAGCGCGATAGGGGTTGTCCCCGTTTTCAGCGACGAGGGTAACACCCCATAGGCACGAATCTCTTAACGGCTTAGGTTCACGTCAACCAACAACCCCCGTATCACGACGACACAATCTCGCATTCACATGAAATTTCTTGCATTTCGCATCGCCGCGCCACTTTTGAACATTCTGCATCGCTCTTGTTATCAATATCTTGTGAATACTTTTTGATCTGGCACGCGCGAAGCAATGAAGAAAGCAACGAAACGAGACACGAATAAACCGAAAGAACGAAGTCCCTCGCTTCGATTAATACCACATGAAAGCCTACATTCTTCTTTTTAACCTCCTTTTCGTCACTGCCGTCCCGGCAAACGCGGACTCCTACAATTCCAAACATCCCGCGCCGGCCATCCCGAGCGGGTACACGACCAGCGCGTGCGTTCAGGACCCCGCGCTCGCCCGCTTCGCGTGGCTCGTCCCCGACACCGCCCCTCCGGTCTCCGTTGACAGCATCGTCATCTCCATCGCCGACCAGCGTCTCTACGTCTATCACGGCCAGCAGCTCCTCGCGTGGAGCAGCATCTCCAGCGGCAAACCGGGCCATGATACGCCGACCGGCGACTTCACCGTGTCCGAGAAGGACATCAACCACCACTCCAACCTCTATGAGGACGCGCCCATGCCCTACTACATGCGGCTGACGGACGGTGGCGTCGGCATGCACGCCGGTTTGCTGCCCGGTTATCCGGCCTCGCATGGCTGCATTCGCCTTCCCGCGGGAATGGCCCGCGAATTATTTCAGCGTGTCGAGTCAGGCACCTCGGTCCAAATCACCGACGACCCGGTCAGCGCGTCCGTGGTCGAGGATCCCGCCTCCGCATCTCCCGGCCCCATCGTCCAAGACTGATCGAGGGTGCGCGAAAAACGCAGTTAACGAAGAACGTGCTCCAGCAAGCTTCGCATCCAGTAACAAATCAAGGCAATACCTCCTCGGCAACCCTAAAAGTAGCTCTTCCGATTCCCTCGAAATTTCCAACTTTATGGTAGGCTGAAAAAAAACAGGTGTAAGTGCCGTTTCCCTCATCCACCAACTGATGCGGAACGCGGATGCACCGCCACCAAGGATTCGCCTCGGCGGGCAAACCCTTGCTCAAATCAAGAAGCTGAGTGTCTGCCGCAGGCCACTTCAATCCGTCGGGCGAAGAGCTGAAGCCGATTTCAGAGTTGCTTCCCGTGGTCACTTCATTCTTGAGATAATTAAAAATGATCGCCCAATAATCTTTCCCGGTCTTCGAGCCTTTAAATTTCATGGGAAGAGCATTTTCAACATAGCCTGTCGGATCCATAAACGGAACCGGTGAATATTCAGGCTGATAGATAAAGGGCCCTCCAGGACCAGTTGCCTTGACGATTGACGTCCACCATTTGCCGCTCTCGCTGTTCAGCGGGTTATCCCCTCCCAGGAAGGCATACCATTGATCATCCGCCGCCTTGAAGGGCGAACTTATATAGGATGAATTACAATCCGTAGGGTAAGCGATTCCTGGAGAAGCCACGATCTCGCCGGGAAACTCAAACTCACCGTTAATTCCTGCAAGGCCTGTCGCCTTGGCGCCGGCTCTTCTTAAAAGGCAGGGGGTATGCCAGGCCTTTACGCCATTGAATGCCATGTAGTTAAAATAGACATACCATCTGTTGTCCATCGAATCATAGAACGGGAACGGACTACCGGTTAAAATCCAAAGGCCGGTTTCAGAATCAAAATGAGGATGGACCAACACATTTTTCCTGCGCCACTCGAAACCATCCTCCGAAACCCAATGCTCGGTCCTCATGCGTTCCCAGCCAACCGTTTCCATCGTGGTTGAAATCATGTGATACCGGGTGATGCCGTCGATGGAAAGTTTGACGGTGCTTCCAGCTTCAAAACCACCGAGTATGTCCTTCGCGTCGAGATTTGAAGCATCAATAACAGGCAGTGGTTCTGTTCTGATCAACTCCAGGTGAAGTTTTGTCTTCTGATGAGATACGGCATCAGGAGGAGGGACGCCGTCTTGCGCTTCGATTTTAATAATTGACATAAAATTGGGATTTTCCATTCAAGTACTTGCCCACGGCTTACCTTCGATGAAAATCGCGCCCACCCTTTTTTCCTCCCGATCAAGGTTCGTCAAGGATCGTTCGCAAGGTTTTCAACAAGGTTCCGGCGGTGTAGGGCTTGGGTAAAAAGTATTTGATTTCGGAGTCGGCCTCCTTGGCCCGGCTTCCACTGGTGCCGGAACCACTGGCGGCGATGACTTTGACCACGGGGTTGATTTTCCTTATCGCGCGGATGGTGGCCGGGCCGTCCATGACCGGCATGACCATATCGCAGAGCATGGCGGAGATTTCGTCCCGATGCAGCACGTAAACGGTCAGGGCCTCCGCGCCATCGTTGGCGGTCAAGGTCCGGTAACCGAAGGTCTCGAGCGTCTGGCCGGTGACGGCGAGGACCGAAGCTTCGTCATCGACGATGAGGACCGTCTCCCCGTTGCCGCGCGGCAGGCCGTTGAATTCCTCCACCACTTTCCGCGCCCCGGAAGTGGCTTCCATGGCGGGGAGGCAGACTTTGAAGGTGGTGCCCAGGCCGGGTTCGCTTTCAACGTTAATGAGCCCCGCATGACTTTTCACAATGGCCAGGACGGTGGAGAGACCGATGCCGGTGCCTTTGCCGACCTCCTTGGTGGTGAAGAAGGGCTCAAAGATTTTATCGATGACGGCAGGGGGTATGCCCGTACCCGAATCGGTGACCTTGATGATGACGTAGCGTCCCGCCCTGGCCTCGAGATGGAGCGCCGCGCAGGGCGCCTCGAACACGGCGTTTTCGACGTGGATGGCCAGGCTGCCGCCCCGCGGCATGGCATCGCGGGCGTTGAGGCAGAGGTTGAGGAGAATTTGGTGCAACTGCGTCCGGTCGCCGAAAATCTCCCAGGTGTCGTCCGGAAGGGAAAGTTTCAGTTGGATGTTTTTCGGGAAGGTGTCCCTGATGATGGCTTCGATGTCTTTCAGCAGGTCGTCGGGCTGGACGGCAGCGCGATCGCCTTCCAGCCCGCGCGCGAAGGAGAGGACCTGCCGCACGATGTCCGCGCCGCGCCTGGAACTGACGCCAATGGTATCGAGGATTTTCAGGGCCTGGGGATCGGTCGCGGTTTGCTTGAGGATCTCGATGGACATCATGATCGGGGCCAGGATGTTGTTCAAATCGTGCGCGATGCCGCCGGCCAGCGTGCCGATGCTTTCCATCCGCTGGGCCCGCATGAACTGGGCTTCGATCTTCTTCTTTTCAGTAACATCCGTATCGATCGCGAGCACCGACTTGGGACAGCCTTCCTTGTCCCGTAGCAGCGTCCAGCGGGCTTCGATGGTGAGGGCATCCCGGTCCTTGGTGAGCAGCTGGAGTTCGCCGAACCATTCGCCCCGGTTCAAGAAGAGAGGGTTGAGGACGTCGAACTTTTTCGGGTCGGAGTAAATGAGCCGGACGATGTTCCGTCCCATGGCCTCCTCGCGGGTCCACCCGTACATCCGCTCGGCCCCTTTGTTCCAAAACAGAACTTTTCCCTTGAGGTCACGAACAACAATGGCATCCCGCGCCTGATCCAAGAGCGCGGCCTGTTCCTTCATTTTCTCCTGGTACTGGATGAGATCAGCCAGGGACGCCTCAACCTTGCGCTGCGAACGATGCAAGGCCTCAACCAGCATGGTGATGACGGCGCCGCTGGCAATCAGGAGGATCCATTGCAACTGATCCACGGGCCGCGCCATCGCCAGGCTGTTAACCGGCTGGATGAACCAATAATCCGTGCCAATGGCGGCGATCAGCGTGGAAAGCAGACCGGGCCCCAAGCCGCCCACGTAAGCGCTGAAGATGATCGGGATCACAAAGAAGATCGGCATGGGCCCACCGGAACCGGTCCAACCCTCGATGGAATAGCGAAGCAGAATCGCCGCGAGGCTCAGCACGATGGCCAGCGCGTAGCGGCACACCGGGAAACGGAGCAGGGAGACGCCCTTCGGTTGGGAACGCGATACTTGCTCCGCTACGCGGGTCGCGACCGTGTCTGGTTTGTTACTGGAAGAATGAGTTTCCGGCACGAAACCTCCCCATCACTTTTGAAACTTAACGGGTAAATGCAAACAAGCAATTATCCCGCCATGCGGCAGGGAACCTGTGGATTCAGTCAGAGGGCGGACGTTTTAAGCGGGTTTTTCCAGATTGGCCGGGCTCGGGGCCAGTTCGGCAAAGGTAAAGAGAACGCCGCCCAAGCCCAGATAATCGGTCGTGTACAACGCGGTGGGATCATACGCCACGTGGATCAGCTTGCTGCCGCGAACGATGGTGGGGGGATTATTCTCCGAGAGGTCGCAGACGTAGAGGCAGCCCTCGTGGTTGAGGATCGCGGCATGAGTCCGGGAAATTGTGGGATCGGGTATCACCAGGCAGAGCCCCGTATGCCGAAGGACGTCGGGGGCACGCCCCAGCACGACCCAGTACGAGGAGCCAATCGCGAGGTTTTTTTCCGGCTGGCGCGAGTACCGACAGGGAATCACCACGTCGGGGAAATCGAAACTGGCTTTGTGTATCTTTAGGACAAAGTTGCAACACGGCTGGGTAGGGGCGTGTTTCAGCGGGGGACCCGGGGGTGGGGGTAAATCCTGGATGTTCAGCGTGACGCGCGAGGTGTTTGTCTCACGCGGAACAACCATGGAGGCGTCCTTCTTCTGCCTCATCCATGTCGGTGGAGTGACGCCAAAGTCTTTGACCGGTTCCATGACACGCAAGGCTACCACTTTGCGCAGGGTGGAAACACCTAAATCCGCTTCGCATCCTCTGGACGTATTTCAGGCTTGTTCAACAAGATTTTGGAGCGTTTTCGATTGTGAGAGACGCCAGGAAAGAGTCCGATCACGCCACCCACTGCGTTAGGAGCACCCCGTGACATGAGTTCACTTCTCATTCGAGATGCGGTAAATTCAGGACGGATGTCCTTCGGCCCTTTTCAGTTGAGACCGGGCGAAGAACTGCGCCCCGGCCTCATCCGTATCGTGGACCAGATCGCGAAGAAGTCGGCGGCTCTGCCCGGCTTTCGCTCCGGGAAAGCGGATGAGGCCATCCACGAAGCGCGCCTTCTCGTCAAACTGCTCCGCGCCCT
The DNA here is from genome assembly GCA_021272315.1 of Methylacidiphilales bacterium. Classification (GTDB taxonomy): domain Bacteria; phylum Verrucomicrobiota; class Verrucomicrobiia; order Methylacidiphilales; family UBA1321; genus JABDGH01. The sequence goes on from JAJSLI010000082.1 coordinate 18,223, forward strand.
GGTCTGGATGGCCCGTCCGGCGCTTGGCCGTGGCGTTGGTCAACGCATCCGATCTCATCTCCGGGCTGCCGCCAGTTGCCTGGCCGACCCGCGTGACGCCGCCGTCCTGGCCTCGACGCTGTCCAACCTTGCCGGGAGGGTTTCCGGTGATTGGCGACGAGCCAGTTATGCGCTTGCCGCGGAAGCGCTGAGCCGAACCCTCACCGCGCCGGGTGATGGATTAGTGCGGCGCAATCTTACCACCAGCAGCCATCATCTGGGGCAGGTCAATCTGCTCTTTCGGCGCGGAGCGGAAAAAACGGCCCTGCCCTGGCCCTCAGCGACGAAACGAGGACGCGCGGCCGTGCGCTCCTGCCGCAAAGCCATGAAGCGCGCCCTCTCGTCCAGACGGGCGGACGACTTTCACCAATGGCGAAAAAAAGCAAAGCGCCTCCTTTTTCAATTGCGCGTGGCTGAAATTGCTCCGGACCCGTCAGGGCGGAAAATCATCGAACTCGTCGACAAACTCCAAGCGAGGCTCGGCGATCACCACGATCTTGTCGTGCTGGAAGAGCATCTCCGGAAAAATTCCATTCTTTCCAACAGGCCCAATTCGGCGCGAAACGTTTTCAAGGACATTCATCGCCAAAAGAGGGCGATCGAAAAACGCCTGATCCCTCTGGGGAGGCGCTGCCGCCGGGTTTGCGAGGAACGACTCAAAATCTGAGCGGCCCCAGGCCTGATTTCCATTATCTTGTTGGCCTCAGCTTGACGACGTACCTCGCGCCATATGGCCAGTTCATCGCAAAATCATCCGCAAGCCCGTCAAGTTAGCTGCCCCGAAGATGATAAGGATTGAATCCCTGAATATTTTCCTATACTGGTAAAAAAGCATGCCACTGGATCAAAAAAACGCCACCGACAAAAAGGGGCAGCCGAAGTCGGTACACCCAGGTGCATCAAGGTTCTCAAATCGCGCGAAGGCCTCTGTGCTTTCGGACGTTCGGATAGCTTGGCTCAGTGCCGAAAGCTGCTCGCTTTCTTTGATTCTTCTTTTGGTCGTGTCTTTTTATTTCTGGACGGCCTGGTCGAATGGCCCCTATCCGGACAATAGCTCAAATTATTATTATCCCTTGCTGGCACGCGGCTTCGCCGACGGTCATCTCTACCTCCCGGTGCGGCCTTTGCCTGAACTGCTCGCGCTGCCCAATCCGTATGATCCGAATTTAAACAAAGGTTTGCGCCTGCACGATGCGTCGCTGTACAACGGAAGATATTATATTAATTGGGGCCCCACTCCGGTAGTCCTTCTCTTTGCTCCCTATTATTTGCTCACGCTTAGCGATTTCCCCCAAAAGATGGCGGTGGCTCTTTTTTGCTCTCTCGGATTTCTTTGCAGTGCGCGGCTTTTCCAACTTGTGATCCGGGACCATTTTCCGGGGGTCCCGCTGTGGGTTCTGATGGCTTGTATCATGACCCTTGGCATGGCAGATACCGCCCCGATGCTGATCCGAAGACCGGATGTGTATGAGACGGCCATCAGTTGCGCCTACTGTTTTCTGCAGCTTGGCCTGCTGTGCTTTTACCTCGCCTTTCGCCATCCCAAGGCGGAACTGCGGTGGCTGCTGCTGACGTCCCTATGTCTTGGCGCCGCGGTAGGCGGGCGAACGACCTATATATGGGCTGTTGTTATCTTTGTCGGCTTCTTGTTTTGGATGTGGCGTCAAAAAACCATTCGTCGGCAAAAACGGCCGTGGCTCCCTTTAGTGGCCTTGGTTCCGGTTGGAATAATTGGCCTGCTGCTGACTGTCTATAACTATGAGCGTTTCGATAATCCATTTGAATTTGGCCAACAATACGCACTTTCAGGCGACGCGACAGCCCACGTGTCAAATGCCGGTTACTTTAGGTTTGATAACATGCCGTATCATCTTTGGTTTTACTTTTTTTCTCCCCCATTATTGATTACAAAGTTTCCATTTATCTACGCCATACCTTGGTACTACTTTAAATCGCCTCATACGATAAGAGTGGAAATGGTAACAGGGCTTTTTGTGATTTCACCTGTCACTCTTTTGGCTTTGGGGTTGCCTTGGGTCATGCGTAAATTTGACCAAACCCTGGTTGCGATCCTTCTTTTCATGGCTGGAGCCGGCATGGGGCTCACGCTGTTTATTTTGGGTTTTTGCAGCGTAACGATGAGGTACCTTTTTGATTTTGCACCAGCCTTTATTTTTTTGGGATGTGTGATGTTGTGCCACTGCTATCTCACCATCACCCAAAAACACGGGTTTAAGCGTCGGCTTGGGGAATGCCTGCTGATCGCAGCGCTCTTTTTGAGCTGTTGGAACGGCCTGATGTTAAGCTTTACAGGATACTACGACTATTTGAGACTCGGTTCGCCCGGCGCCTATATCGCGCTACAGGAGTTTTTTCACCCATGCGAAATCGTTGCTCAAGCCATTGCAAATTTGCTTTAATCAAACGCACCAATGTCTCGGACCGTCACAATAGAGCCACTTTTAGCGAGTCGCATCCCAATGATAACCCTAAGCCATGGAGAGAAGAGTCACCCAAGTTACGCCTGTCGCGCACCGCTAATCCCAACGAGGCGACCTGATCGCCGAGACTCAAACTTTTGCCTTACAAAAGTTGTTTTTTATGGTAGACTTTTCACTTTAAATGGAACTCATTCTTGAAGAATTACATAATTAACCGACTGAATGAAGTCGCACGCGAGTCATTCGCAAGATTTGGCTATAGCATTGATTTAAGAAAAATAAAAGATGGAAAGTTCCCTATTTGGATCGAAAAAGATTTTATTACATTCCTCAAGGCTTGTCGCGGCAATACACTTGTTCCCTGGGAAGCCCTGCATATGAACTATCAGGCGGCAAAATGGGTAACTAGATACCATATTCCGGGAGACGTTGTAGAGTGCGGCGTTTTCAGAGGTGGATCGATACTGATGATGGCCAAGACGATACAGGCATCCGAAAACACACCCGATCGCTGTTTCTGGCTTTATGACACCTTCGAGGGAATGTCCGCACCGGATGACCGAGATATTTCGTTGCTGGGGCCAGCCCATGACAGTTACAAGGGGTCATTGCGCAAGGATGGAACCAGTAACTGGTGCCGAGTCGATATAGACGCTGTAAAGGCTTTGCTTGCCGAACACACCGTCGGCTTAAAGACGGCTTTTGTTAAAGGCAAAGTAGAGGACACTTTGAACTACGCGGACAATCTTCCCAAGGTCATATCCATACTTCGTCTCGACACGGATTTTTATGAATCAACCAAAAAGGAGATGGAGGTACTTTACCCACTCCTGGCGGATGGCGGTGTGCTTATTGCCGATGACTATTTAATGTGGCTGGGCTCCAGGCAAGCCATTGATGAGTATTTTTCAAACAACAACATCAAGCCGTCTTTTTTTATCGATCCCCAGTCTGGACGCATCATGCATTTTAAGCGTGCCTGAAAAATATGGCGCCGCCCATTTTATCTATCGTTTTTTCTTTTCGGAACGAAGAAATAGTTATTCCTGAATTACTTCGCCGATGCCGTGCTGTATGCCGCAGTTTGGTGCAACAGGGCAGGCTTTCTTCATATGAACTCATTTTTGTTGATGATGATTCAAACGACGGGTCATTTGCCCTCCTTAAGCAGGGAGCCGACACGGACGGAGACATCCGGATTCTTTGCATGTCTCGCCGTTTTGGGACCTCCGTTTGTTCTCTGGCAGGCATGCAGTATTGTTGCGGGGATTTGGTTGTCTACATGGACGCCGATTTGCAGGATCCGCCAGAGTTGATTCCAGAGCTGATCCAAGCGGTGGAAAAGGACCCGGAAGTGCAGGTTGTGCACACGAAGCGATTACAACGAGATGGAGAAACACTCTATAAGCTGTTTATCACCAGAATCGGCTATTCGATCCTGCACTTTCTAACCAATTCGCAACTGCCGGTCGAATGCGGGGACTTCAAGCTTTTGACTCGAACGGCGGTAATAGAAGTTTTAAGGTTTAAAGAAAAAAAGCCCTTTATGCGCTGGCTCATCTGCCTGATTGGTTTTAAGCAGGCATTTGTTGGTTACAAGCGCGAAGCGCGTTGGGCGGGTGAAACTCACTTTAGCGTTTTTAGTTGGAAGGTTATTTCAAATTTTCTCGAATCCGCGGTGGTTTCCACTTCTGTTTTCCCGCTCCATTTGATTAGTCTCGCCGGGCTCATCAGTTCATTGCTATGTGGAGGCGTTCTCGTCGACACTCTGATCGAAAAGATTGAAGGGCTTCCTCCTTCTGGGTGGACCGCCTTAATGTCGGCTGTTTTGTTTATCGGCAGTGTCCAAATTCTATCGATTGGTCTCGTGGGGCTTTATCTTGCTTCGATTTTTGAAGAGGTAAAAGCCCGTCCCACTTACATTGTCAGGCAAAAGTACGGCTTTGAGACAAAGCCTGTCGCCGACAACCGTTAAGAGGGTGCCTGTAAAGTAGGCGCGGGTCGCGCCGAAAACAATTTTGCCTTGGTGCCAGGAGCCGAGCGAGAAGCATAGCCAATGCGCTACGTGACGAGCGAGCGACACCGCACCAAGGCAAAAGGGCTTCGGCCCGGAGGGTGACGGCGAATTTGGGCCGAACTCTTCGTTGCTCACCCCTCACGTAGCTTTGCGGCTATGCTCGTCGTTCGCGCCTCGATTCGGCCCAAATTCGACTCGTCACGTGACCTACGCCTACTTTCCAGACACCCTCTAAGGGCGAATAAAGATTAAGTTCACCACTTGAACTTGACACCCTGCTGCGGGCACTTGGCGCAGATGGGAATCGGAGTCCGTCCATGCTTGGTATGCACGTTGCGCATCCGTTGCGCCATCGATCCATTCCATAATTCCCGAATCATGTCTTTGCCCGCAGTGCCGTAGGGCTTGCCGTCGCTCCAGACAACATAATTGCAACACGGATAAACCGCCCCATTCCAGTCAACCGTCAGAATCGTCCACAACCAATCGCAGGGGAGATCCGTCGGCAGTGGGCCGTTTAGCTGGGGAGGTTCGCCTTCCAGGCCGTGAGGGTTGCCGGGGCGGATATTAAAGAGAATGTCGTTTTGCCGGGCGAACTCCCGGGCCAGCTCCAATTCGTGTTCATTATGGCGGTAGCGTATATAATCCAAAACCAAAATCGTCTTCTTGCCCATCTCCCGGCGCAAGCGCACAAAGGTTTGAATATTGCGCTTGATAAGTTCAACGTCGCCGCGGCGATGCTCAATGGAATGGATCGGCTGGGTAAAACCGCTGATCTGCACCTTAAGACAATCGAGGCCTGCCGCGAGAAGCCTCCGTGAATTGATTTCATTCAATAAAATTCCATTGCTCGCGATCAGCGTCAGGATGCGCTTATCCGCGGCGTATTTGATCGCGGCGTAAATATCCCTGGACATGAGGGGTTCGCCGTTGACATACGGTATGGCCATCATGAGCCGGTCTCCCACTTCATCCAAAACCTTCTGGTAGACCTCCAAGGGAAGCTTTCCCTTGGGAATGAGCGCTCCGGACGCATGGGGATTGGTGTCGTAGATCACGTTTGTCTCCGAGCGGCAGAAAACGCAGCTTTCGTTGCACTCGTTCCACAGTTCAAAGTTGATCAGAAGGGGGGACTTGGCCGAAATGGACCGCTTGAGAAAGTAGGAAAGAAAGCACGCCACTGCATTCCAAATCCGCAAGGGTGTGGCCTTTCCGCTTAAAAACATGCGGATAAGAAGCCTCGCGCGCAGGGACAGGTAGCTGTTGGCGCCTCTCTTAGGTGGAACCGGGGCAGACACACCCTCCTTCCCGTTTTCTTGGTGATCCGAGGGCAATGGGGGCGAAGTTAGGGTGACAGGGGGCATAGGCACAAACTGACAGGCATTCCGTGGAGTACAACGGACGAAAATTTCAATGGAAGTCTAAGACGTTAAGGCTCTTGAGTCAAGCGGATTGGCGCTGCGGTTGCTTTTTCCGGAAAGGACGCCGAAAGCGGCTCCCCGGGTTAATTAACGTGTCAGCAAGCCGTTGTAATTGCCTTTCACATGGCCGTTCTTAAGAACGGATCAAATTAGAATCTTCCATCTTCCCAGATTTGCAGCCCTCCGCAGGGGTCCGGGAACGCTCTTATCTGCACGCCTCTATTGCGGGTATGGGCGAGGCCTGATCCCGTAGAGGGATTGACCCGTATGGAGTTTCATTTAGAGGGGTCGTGCGTTTGCTTGCGAGGTGGCGGCGGCTCTGGGGGCAATGTCTTACCTAGTCGCAGAAGATGATTTACACACCGAATGCTAATGTCTAGTATTGCTCTATGGTGACGAAATGAATTCTAATTCGGCGAATTCAGGCATTCGCTTTCGCGTCGCCCAGCTGGTCAGGCGCTATTCGCTGAGGAAAATGCGTCTTTTTCTTTTGTATCTCCTCGGAAACAGGAAGCTAACCTATGCTGATTTCGAGAGACTGCAAAACCAGTATGGAACCCGTGGGAAAGGGTTGTCCATGTATCTTAGCTATCATTTTCACTGTCGCGCCATCATCGATCCGGACTTGATTGAAATCATCAAGAAACTTAGGAGCGACTTCGACCTCAGGAACTTCGTTGAAACCGGCACTTTTGACGGGGACACGTCGTTCTTTTTCAGCCTCATTTTCGATCGAGTCTATACCTGCGATGTTATTGATCACGGGCGGCGGCCGGAATTCTATTTTCGGAACAACCTAACCTATGCAACGAAATCCTCCCCGGATTTTCTGCGGGAGCATCTTCCGGAAATAGGCTCCAATTCCCTGTTCTACCTTGATGCGCATTGGGAGGATTACTGGCCCTTGCGAGACGAGTTGGCCATTGTTTTTGGTCATTGTGAAAAACCGGTTGTAGTCATTGATGACTTTGATGCGGGCAACGGCCTTGAATTCGACTCCTATAATGGCAAGCAACTCAACTTCGACCATATCGCCGATCTAATTCCGAAGGATTACAAGTTCGTGATCAACCCATGGAGCAACCGGAACAAAGGCGTCATTTTTCTTTTTCCCGGAACAGTGCCCTATGGCTGTTTGTTCTCCGAAAGGGAGCGCTATTCCGAAAGCGTACATGGTTTGTGGACAAAGTAGAAATTAGTGATATGCCGAATGGCATGAATTTAAAGCATGCCCTCACGACAAAGGCGCTTGAGAACTTCCACCATTCATGCATAGGAAAACATCTAGGAACCTAGTATAAATCAATTCCAGTCCTAGACGCTGATAAAGCTAAACGAGTTTAGGAGGCCCCTCGCAATCCATTTTGCTCCCATATAAGAGGCTCGAAATCAGCCCGAGCCTCATGAGATGCGCGACAATCACATCTTCAATTTGCGGAATATCTTTTCGGGAATGAGCCGGATAATCAGCATGATCCAGTGCCAGAACCAGGGCGTGTAGAGAACGCAGGCACCGGTTTCGACGGCGCGGATGATATCGAGTGCCACTTTGTTTGGTGCGGCAAAAAGCGGGCTTTTCTTGAGGTGGGCCGTCATTGGCGTGTCAACAAAACCGGGCTTGATGGTGAGCACGCGCACGCCTTTGGGATAGAGACGGTTCCGCAGACCCGCCAGAAAGGTGCTTAGCGCCGCCTTGGTGGTTCCATAGACATAATTGCTCTGACGGCCACGGTCTCCCGCGACAGACGAAATCGCGGCGAGACAACCCCGGCCTTGGGATTCAAAGTAATTCCCCAACACAGTCAAAAGCGAAAGGGGTCCGAGACAATTGATTCGAAAGGCCTGCTCGACGATGGCAAAGTCCTTTTCACACGCGCTTTGATCCGGGAGATTGCCGTGACAGATCAAGGCAAGATCGATTGGCCCCTGCGCGGCCAGCGCACGATCGAGCGCGGCTTGATGAAGCGAGGCGTCGTTGAGGTCAAAGGCTTCCACGAAAACCTTCGCGTCATATTTTACGCGCAGGTCGGCGGCAATGATTTCAAGCCGGGCCGCGGAGCGGCTCCAGAGGACAAGCGCCGTGCCTCGCGAGGCGAGGCGACGCGCCACCGCTTGGGCAATGGCGGAGCTCGCGCCGATGATGAGAGCATTTTTGATGGTCATAAATCAGGATGTTACCCTGCGCCAGAAGGAGGAGGAGAAGGCGGGGTCGATGTAGGAAGTGAATTTCCGCCACAGCGGATAACTGGCTTGAAAAGTTGCGGCGGACATGCGGGCATCCTTGGCGGGATAGATTCGGCCACCGGCCTGGAGGACGATTTGGTCAAGTCTTTCAAATAACCGGAAGGTTTCCGCGCCACGATTTGGGAAATCCAGCGCAAGAGTGACGCCGGGGCGCGGAAAGCTGAGCAGGCCAGGCGATGGGATGTCGCCGAATGTCTTCAGTACCGCGAGGAACGAGCCCTGGCCCGAGTCGCCAATCTCCTTGAGAATTTCGCGGATGGCACCGTCGTCCACGGAGAATGGCACAACAAACTGATATTGAAAAAAGCCGCGCGAGCCATAGATGCGATTCCATGCGTTGATCGAATCGAGCGGATAGAAAAACGGGTTGTAGTGGACAACCGCTTTCGTCACGCGCTGGCGCAGTCGCGCATAGTAGAGCGTGTTGAAGGCCCTGATCGAAAGGCCATTGAGTGCGAAGGAAGGGAAGTCGAGCGGTATGCTGAGGCGCGGTTCGCCATGCGGCGCCAAGTCTCCAACTCCGGCCTTCGCGTGATTGCCGCGCATGAAGATGCCGAGGCCCAGCGATTTTCCCTTCGCCATGCAGTCCAGCCACGAAACGGTGTATTCATAATCGTGGTCGGATTCCCGCGTAATCGCAAAAAAGTCGCCGAGATCGTCCAACTTGATCGACTCCATCTCAATCCAAGCGTTCGTCATGCGCCGGACTTTGAACTCGGCCCAGGTGATCAGGCCGGTCAGTCCCAACCCACCGATGGTGGCGGCAAACCAGTCGGCATTTTTGTCACGGGAACAAAGCAATCTCTCGCCATTGGAACGAAGCAGCTCGAATTGCGTAACGTGACAGCCGAATGTGCCCGCACGATGATGATTTTTACCATGGACATCGTTGGCGATTGCGCCGCCGATCGTGACGAATTTCGTGCCGGGTGTGGTGGGAAGAAACCACCCGCGCGGCACGAGAAATCGCAGCACCTCGTCGAGGCTGACTCCCGACTCGCAGCGCAGGAGGCCGTTTTGTTCATCGAACGCCAGCAGGTGGTCCAGCGCCGCGGTGACAAGCAGCGTACCGGACTGGTTGAGACAAACGTCCCCGTAGCTTCGTCCCAGGCCGTGGGGCAAAACCTTCAATCCGTCATTCGCCGGCAGTGGATCGGTCGACCAGCGGAGGCTTTTGAGGGTTTCGGTCGTCTTGGGATAGCGTCCCCAGCTTCTGCATCTCATGATAAAATTGTTTTTATTTCGGCATCGCCGCCATGGCAATCAGCACGAGAACCAGGCCGGCCAGCCAGCTTTGACGGTCTTTGATGGTGAAAACGACCGGATCGTCGTGGAGGACGCCACGGTGGGCGAGGAGCCAGATGCGGCTGATCCAGTAGAGAATCACGATGCAGGCCGCCCAGAGCGCGCCGGGATGACGGTAGAGCATGGTGACATTGGGATTGTTGATGTAAAAAGCGAGCACGAGGACGGCGATGTAGCCGCTCACGATGCCCATGCTGCTGACCGGTTCGAGATCGGCAACCTGGTAGCCCCGCCCCTTGATCTTGGGGGCATTGGCGGAAAGCATGGAGCGCATTTCCGTGAAACGCTTGGCGAGGGCCAAGCTCAGGAAAAGGAAGAGGGAGAAGGCCAGAAGCCAGCGAGACACGGACACCTGAGCCGCTTCGCCTCCCGCGAAAATGCGGATGCAATAGAGCGAGGCCAGGATAAAGACATCCACGAGCACGATGCGCTTGAGTCGATGCGAATAGAGTAATGTCAGCAGGTAGTATCCTGCGAAAACCAGGCAGAATCGCCAGGGCAGGGCAAGAACCATGAGGCCCGAGGCAAAGACAAAGAGGAGGACCATGGCTGCAATTCCCATCGGCAGGGAAATCTGTCCGCTGGCAAACGGACGCCGATGTTTCGAGACGTGCTCGCGGTCCAATTCAAGATCAAGCAAATCGTTAAGGATATAGACGCTCGATGCGCCGATACAAAAAACGAGAAAGGCTATAACGACCGAACTGACTTTGGTAAAGTCACTCCACGCGTGGGCGCCCAAAATCGGGATGAAAAGCAGGAGGTTCTTCGTCCACTGATGAACACGCAGGGCCTTGATCCATTCGCGCGGCGTGGGCGGCGGCACGATAAACGATTTCTCCACCTTGCATACTTTCTCGGCTTTCCGAGCGAGAGCTGGGCTACCGGAGACCACGATGGCATTGCGACATATCTCCCAGACGGCCAGATCCCGGTGTTCATTGCCGGCATAATCGAAGCCGCCTTTGCCAAAGCGCTTTTGCAGCGCCTCGGCTTTATGACGGCCGGCGAGATTGGTGACACCGTCGCTGGCGATGACTTCATCGAACAGGCCGATGCGCGCGGCCATTTCGCGGGCGATATGGATGTCTGCCGCTGTGACAAGAATCAGCGTGCGTCCGGCGCCGTGCTGCTCCTTCAAATAGTCCACGAGAGGCTGGTTTAACGGGAGCAGGCTGACGTTTAGCATGACGTGTTTTGAGAGCATCTGCTTGAGCTGGGCGCGGCCCCGTAGAAACCAGAGGGGAATCCTGAAGATAAGACCGCGCTCGTCCGTCATGGCGAGGAGCAGTGACTCCACCGTAGTGTCCGTCAGGATCAGGGTTCCGTCCAAATCGACGCAGAGCGGGATTTCGTTCATTGGAACCAGTCTTTTACATGAAAATGTTTTCCGTCACGAGCAGAGTGACGCTGTCGTCCCCCCAATGTTGCGCCCCCTTGTACCACTTATTCCCTCATGTGGCTATGGATGTGGTTCCAAATTTCCAAGGGCGATTTTTGGAAATGGTCGCTTCGTCAGAATCAAGCTGCCATGCGCAGCACCTGCCGTCTGCAGGAACCAAAGAGCTTCGGCCTGCAAGGTGACGGCAAAATGAAAGGCCGTGTTCCCAAGAGGGCGACCCCAACGGGATTCGAACCCGTGCTGCCTCCGTGAAAGGGAGGTGAGCTAACCGCTACTCCATGGGGTCTAAAAAGACGAGCCGGGCACTATAAGCCCAAGACCGGATGGAATGCAATCACGAGATCGCCGGACTTGTTCTCTCTTGAAAACGCAGCCTACTCACCATCATTGCCAATCGAGCCGGTCGGGCAGACGTCAAGGGCGCGTTGCGCGGCGTCCTCTTCCTCAGCGGTGGAAGGTTGCTTGAAAAAATAGACCTTGGTTTCGTCGTCGTTGTATTTTAACAAGTCGGGCGCCTCGGTCAGGCAGGTCTGGCAAGGGACACAGGTTTCATCGACGTACCATTTGCCAGGTACGTTTTCGGCAACTTTCAGGGTTTTATCGGCCATGGTTTGCTCCTTCGGTGGGGTGGTTCATTTAAATTCGGCTGGCTGGCCGGTAGCCTCAAGAACGGAAAGCCACAAATCTCCCTGCGGATTGACTTTGCGCCGCCGGACGGTGACAACCCGGATGGGCAGATGGACGTAATGGCCGTGCCAGCGGCCCACGACCATGTTGGTTTTGCCGGCCATACCGGCATGGACGGCATGCTGGGCCAGGCGCAGACAGTAGATTGCGTCCTGAGGCGACGCGGGCACGCTGCGGATGACATAGCTGGGATCGATGTACTTGATGTTGATTTCCCGGTTGATGGCGCGGAAATGGGCCTCGATCTCCTTTTTGAGAAAGGGGCCGATATCGCCGAAGCGGGCGTTGCCAGAGGCGTCTTTGTGCGCGGGATCGACCTTGAGCAGGTGCTGCCCCGCGCCCTCAGCCACGACGACAACGGCGTGGCCCCGGCCGGAGAGCCGCTCTTCCAGGCACTTGAGGATGCCGTGTTTGCCCTCGAGATGAAACGGCACCTCGGGAATGAGGACGTAATTAACGCTGTTGTCGGCCAGGGCGGCAAACGCGGCGATGAAGCCCGATTCGCGGCCCATGAGTTTGACCAGGCCGACGCCGTTCGGGTAGCCCTGGGCTTCGCTGTGGGCACAACGGACGGAACGGACCGCCTCGGCAAAGGCGGTCTCGAAGCCAAAGCTCTGGTCCATGTACTCCAGGTCGTTATCGATGGTCTTGGGAATGCCGATGACACCGATCTTCAGGCCGCGCTCGGAAACCTCGGCGGCGATGTCCTGCGCGCCGCGCAGCGTGCCGTCTCCGCCGATGACGAAGAGGATGTTGACCCGGAGTTCAGCGAGGTTGTCGACAATCTCCTTTTTGGACTGGGGCCCGCGCGAACTGCCGAGCACGGAGCCGCCTTCGGTGTGGAGGTTGCTGACAAAATCGGGCGTGAGGTTGATCGGCGAGTGGCCGTAGCGCGGAATGAAACCTTCGAAGCCGTAGGGGATGCCGTAGATCGTCCGGACGCCGTAACTGTAGTTGAGGGTCATGACGAGGCCCCTGATGACGTCGTTGAGGCCGGGGCATAATCCGCCGCAGGTGACGACGGCGCAGATGGTGCGCGCCGGGTTGAAGAAAAGACGGTCGCGGGGGCCGGCCCGTTCGATGGTGGCGGGCCCGTTTCCGTCCTGCATCGCGGCCTGGACTTTTTCGAGGGAGTAATCGAAGAGTATCCGGTGGGATTCATCGAAAACGAAATCGGCGTTCGCTTCGTGTCGCAATTGCTGCAGAGGGGACATAAACTCGGCCGGACCGAGGTTTTCGATGGAGAAATCCTTGCGCGTTAGCATAAATCACTCAGAAAGCACTAACCGTTCCCATTTTGGGCAAGATGGCTGGCAATACCGAAACGAATGGGACCGAAGCCAAGGCTATCAAGAGATAACGTCACTTTCCAACAAGTTTAAAATCAAGCCCCTCCATTTTCATGCATGTCTGGTTCTTTATTGGAAACAAGGAACTCCGCCGCTTGCGGCGAGGTGGTTGGAATCCTTTTCCTGCACGCTTGCGCACGTGATTAGCGCGCCAACTGAAGAAGAGACCATGGCCCAAGACCAGCAGAAAAGAGATTACTAAACGATATCGAGGTAGGGATTAGTCTCGCGCTCGTGGCCGATGGTCGTTGAGGGACCGTGTCCGGCATAAACGCGCGTTTCCGGCGGCAGCGAGATCAGGTGTTTGCGAAGGCCCTGAAGCAGGGCCGTCCGCGAACCGCCCGGCAAATCCCAGCGCCCGACACCGCCGCAGAAAAGAGTGTCACCGCTGATCAGCAGGCTCCAGCCGGGATGATAAAAGACCACGCTGCCGGGTGAATGGCCGGGGACGTGGAAAAGCTGGAACTCTTCGCCCGCGCAGGTGAACTTCGCCGAGCCCAAATCGGGAATGTCGAAGGTCTCGACGTGAGAGGGCGCGCGGATTGGCGGCACCACGCCGAACATCTTCACGTAGGAGGTGTCGGCCACCATGCTTGCGTCGGCGGGATGGACATAAATCGGGCAGTGATAATCTTCCTGGATCAGGACCGAGTCCCACATGTGGTCGAAGTGGCCGTGGGTGAGCAGGAGCGCGACGGGCTTGATTTCTTTGCGCATCAGTTCGCGCGCCATGCCTTCCGGAGCGTCGAAGCAGATCACGCCTTCTTTCCCTTCCAGCAAATAACCGTTGGTGGCCAGGTCGCCGCCGGTAAAGACGCGAGGTGAAATCATAGCTTTTAGACGTTATCCGTGGAGGTGATGTTCGATTCTTCTGTGGGAAAAGCAGGAGTTGCGCCAGCATCGGCAGCCTGGACGACCGTATCATCCTGTTTTCCGGACGCCGGTTTTTTCCCCGCCCGCCGCTCCGCTCCGGCCAGTTGCGCCCGCGCGTCGCGGATTTCCTGGGCGTAAGTGGCGGAGGGATTGTCTCCGGTGACATCGACGGCATGGCGGGTGGGGTAGACGGTGTAATCGATGGAAAAAAGGCCGAAGCGGGGCGCGAAGGAGCCCCATTCGTAATTGTCGAAGAGCGACCAGTGGAGATAGCCGATCAGCGGCTGACCCCGTTCCACCAGCCGGGTGACCACGCGAATGTGCTCGCGCAGGTACTGGCTGCGCGCGAGATTGTCCTTGCGCCGGAAGGGCCGGTTGTCGGGCAGGCGCCGCAACGCCATGCCGTTTTCAGCGATAAGCAGGGGCAGGCCGAAGCGCCCGAGATGCTTGACGAAGAAGGCCAGCCCCTCCGGCAACATGTGCCAGTCCCACCACTTGCTGGCCATGGTTTCGAGCACCCAGTCGCGGAACGAGCGCTTGCGGCAGTCGAAATCGTGCCAGGTGGGCCAGCGCAACGCATGGGCGATGAAGGGATCGTAATAATCGAAAGCGATGTAATCGAGCGGCACTTCGGCCTTCTCGTACAAGAGGGAAATCAGCCGGTCCCAGACCGGCCCCTTGAAGCCCCGCCGGGCGACCCCGTGGTGAAAATTCTTGATCCACTGGCCGAAAAAATAACGCGGCCCGAGCCTGGGAAAGAGTTTCGCCGCGTTGAACCGTTCGTCAAAGGCTTGGGCCCGCTCCGTCAGGTCGTCGCGGACCGTCTGGCGCGGCACCCGGCGCTGCGGCGCGAACATGAGGTCGAGCATGGCGGTGTCGCTCCAGTAGAGGTCGCTCGCGTAATTGTTGAAGCTGACCATCGGCGCCACGCCCGACCCGGCGTAGAGGGAATGGATCAGGCGGTAGGCCCGCACGTGCGCCTCGAGCAAATGGGCCAGGCATTGCACCGTCGGCTCAAGGCCGATCGGGCGGCCGCTAGGAAAAATGCGGTAGAGGTAATGATTGAAGGCCTGCAGGTTGGGCTCGTTGAGCGTGATGAACCAGCGCGGCGGCGGGCAGCCGAAGTCGTTGGGCAGGCTGCGGAGTAGATATTTCAGCGTGTGCTCGACGAAGGCGAGGAAGTGGTCGATCGTTTTCGGCTTGAGCCAGGCATCGAGACCGAGCCAGGCCGGGTAGACGAAATGGTGCAGCGTGATGATGGGCTCGAGGCCATGGGCGCGGCAATCGGCGATCCGCTGCGCGTAGCTGTAGAGCGCCCGGTCGTCAAAAGGCGGCGGTTCCCCGTCCGGGGCGAGTCCCTCGGTCGAACCGAGCACCGTATCCGGCTGCACCCGCGACCATTCGATGCTCATGCGAAAGGCGTTGAGGCCCATGTCGCGGCAGCGCTGGAAATCCTCGTGCGAGAGGTTCCAGAAATCGGAGGTGCGGCCCGAGGGTACGACGTCGCCCTGGCTCTCGGCCCAGGCCCAGTTGTTGAGAGGTTCGCCGGGACCGTTGTAACCGCCCTCGGCCTGGTAACCGGAAGTGGCCACGCCCCAGAAAAAGGCTTCCTGCGGGACGAAAGGGGCGGCTTGGCGGATGGCCTCCGCCGTCACGTCGGGCTCGCGGCCCTTTTCCACCGAGGGAAGGCGGTGGGTGTGACCACTCGATGACGGCATGCCCTACTGTAATCCTATTTTGCCTTCGCGCCAAGTTTTCGCGCGGCAGATCCGGGGTCGGGCGTGTACCCGTTTCCCCTTGGCAAACTTGACTTCGAAGATCGAAGTCGTACTTTCCGGGCATGGACTATCGGCAACGCATCGCCCTTGACCCGGCCATTCGCAGCGGCAAACCCTGCGTGCGGGGCACCCGGATCACGGTCGCCGACGTGCTCGATTATCTCGGGGGCGGCATGACGATGGCCGAAGTGCTGGAAGACTTTCCCGATCTGACCGCCGAGGACATCCAAGCCTGTCTCTCCTTCGCCGCAGACCGTGAACGCCGATTGATCGATGTGGCCGCATGAAGCTGCTTTTTGACGAGAATCTCTCGCCAAAGTTGCCGCGCCTGCTCGCCACCCAATTTCCCGGCAGCGTTCATATCCGTGATTGCGGATTAAAAGGCCGGTCGGATCAAGCGGTTTGGGAATACGCCCGTGACCATGGGCTTACCTTGGTTTCCAAGGACGGTGATTTCTATCAACGTAACCTCCTGTTCGGCGCGCCACCCAAACTTGTCTGGTTGTGCGTGGGCAACTGCACACGGCAGCAACTACTCAGTCTCCTGCTCAAACACGAAAAAGCCATTCACGCCTTCGAGTCTGCACCAGAGTCCGTGCTTCTGCTTTCCTGAAGGCTTTGACCAGGTGCGGCCCGTTGACGTCACGGGGTACTTTCATCAGGCCAGGACTTCATCCCGCACGAAGTGAAGCCGGATCACCCGGGGCGCTTCCATCGTCTCATCGAAGTAGCAATCGACGGCTTCTTTCACCATCGCCCGCAGTTCTTCAAGGGTGTCGCCCTGGGTGTGGATGCCATAGCCCAACGCCATCGCGTTATAGCCGCCATCCACTTCGTCTTCCCGCACCTCGAAGATGATTTCGCTCATGGAGGTAGTTTGGTGGGTTCCTTCGCTCGGGGCAAGCCGCCCGCGCGGAAAAGGGCACGGAGCCAAAGATGGCAGAGCAACGGCGGATTTCAAGACGGCCGCGTGCCTGTCACCTTTTTCAAACTTAGCTGGGAAGGTCGCAGCCATGACCGACGTTCGATCCGGGTGTTGAGAGTGAAAGAATCTCCCACAACATCCTTGGTTAACCGGGACAGCGGCACGAGGCGGGCAAGCCGTTTGGCTGTTCAGTTTGATGTAGGCGAGTTTTGCTTCCATAGGTTGCGTTCGTAGCCGAGAAGCCTCCTCAGCGTTTATATTTTATTGGCATCATGGGTGCTATGGTTGGCGTGTGGAGTTCATTCTTTCCACTCGGATCGACAACTCCAAAATAGAGACGCCATAGACTCCTGTCGATGACGCCGAATCTGTAGTAAGTATCTTTCTCAATGTTAAGAGACGAACCCAGCGGATCACGCGATAGGAACCTCCCGATATTGGGTGAGTAGTATCTGGCGCGGTAATAAGGGATTAGCCTATTCATGCTCGTCCCCTTTGTTTTTTTCCATCTTAACAATGTCAAGACAGGCAAACATACCGCCTGAAAATCCGAACAGAGACATACTGAAATATTTTAAGTCATGCACCAACAGCGCTGGCAACGTAATTAGATCGCATAAGAAAAAAATTAGGCTGCCAAGAGCTAGAGCCCCGAAGGCCAATCTTATACATAAGCCTCGGTTTTTATTGCCAGCTTTTAAAAACAAACAATTTCCACATGAAATTATAAAGATCATGATGAATATAATTAGAAAAAGAAGTTGATTATTAATAGTCAAATTCATTAGGGTCCTGCTCTCTTGGAATGCCTTCGCCAGGGGTAGTAGAATCAGGTTCGCGTGGGGGTGGAGGGGGTGGGGCCATTGACGGGCCGTTTGACTGAGATGGTTCGTTCGAACACTGCTTTTCAAATGTACCGGCAATTACAGCTGTAAGCGCAAACAAATATTTCAAATTAATTGCCAACCAGGCAATTACATCATCTGAAATAAATACGGCGCTTAGCAGCCCCAATGCAATATTAGTCTCAACAAGTTGTGCAGTGGCGTCGTTAGGAGCCGGAGGCATGTTACGAGGACCCTTGCCAGCAAACCCGAATGGATCATTCCAGTTCGTCGGATTATCGTCAACATACCAATAGAGGTTAGGGCCTTGCTTCAATTCCGCGCTCCTCATTGGCTCGCGCTTCAACCGATCCAAACTGGAGGCAACATTTCCACTTGGGTCGAGCATTCCAAAGTAGAGACGAAATAGGCTCTTATTGATGACGCTCAAACGGTAAGCATTTCTCCTTATGTCAATCGGAGACCCCAGCGGGTCACGGCTTAGGAACCTCCCAATATTCGGCGAGTAATAGCGGGCGCGGTAATAGTAAATTTGCGATTCGGCATTGGAAGACTCCGGATCGAACTGTCTGCCTGTAAAGATCGTGGTGTTGATCGGATTATCCGTGGTTACGTCGTCATCGGTGAACCACTCCTCGTCGGTCCCCGGGCCGCTGTAGCAGAGGGTGTTGCCGTAGGCATCGCAATCGTAGGCTTCGGTAACGACGTTGTCGGTGGTCACGATGGCCACGGACCGGTAGAGCAAATCGGACAAGACCCGGTAAACCGTCGGCGCTTCTTCCGCCGGGAGCGCGAAGAAGAGCAACTCATCAACGTACTGTCCCAAAAAATAGCTCTTGGTCCAGGCCCCGGTCGAATCATTGAGCTCCTCGACGATTTGTTGGCCATCGTAGAGATAATCGGTCTTTCCGTTGGTAAGGTCACCGTTCAGTCCGCCATTGAATATGGTCTTCTGAATCCGTCGGTTGAGAGTGTCGTAGAGGTAGGCGGCCACCACGGGTTGGTCGCCGGTAACGCTCTTGATCTGGATCAACCGGTTAAACGCATCGTATTGGTATTTGCGAATGCCGTCGTTGACCAGGTTGCCGTTTTTATCATAGACAAAAGGTGTAGTGGTTGGCGTGCCTCCGGTAGTGTCCGTGACGCCGGTGATCTCGTTGACGTAGTTGTGCGTCCGCGTCTCCGCCGTGCTGGCGGTGGTGTCGCCGGAACCGACCGTGGTAAAATTACCGTTTCTCCAGTTGCCCAAACCGTCGAGTCCGTAAGTCCGCACCTGGTTCGCCCCCGGCAGCGTGGTCGGGGTGGTAATCGAGGCTCCCGCCTCAACAGCGATGGGCATGCTTGAGGCGGTCATGTTAATTCGGGCCTGTGCCCTAACCGCCGTTGGCAGAATCCCCGTAGGAATGAAACCGGCCGGAGACGGCGCCATCGATGGCGCCTTTCGCCTTCAGCGCCGCGAGGGCCGCGCTGTCGGACTGGCGGGGGTCCTGCGCGCACGCGACGTCGTTGACCACCTTGCCGTCGCTGGTGTGCCCGACGGCCACGGAGAAATAGCCGGTCTGGTCGCTTTGGAAAATGAGTTGGGCGTCGGTGATGCCCTGCTTTTTCAAGCCGGCCATCAGCGCGGCGGCCGCGTCGGCGGCGGAGATGTAGTTATGGCCTCCCTTGGGGGTCAGCGAACTTTCCGAGTGGGTGAAGAGGGAGCCGTTGGGTTCGATTTCCAAGGCCACCGCGCAACCGGCCTTCGCGGAAATCGGGGCCAGCACAAGGGCGGCAAGAAGGGCGACGCGCACCATCGACATGAAGGAATTACACCACGAAGCAGGCAAATTGAAACGAAAAGTTGTCACGCACCAATCAAAAGGGGGCGGTCCTCGCGTTGAAGGGTCAGGCCTTGGCCTTCTTCGCGGGTTTTCCACCCCACGATTCGCAACCGCCCTCGCCGCTGGGGCGGACGCTGGCCTTGGCAATCTCGGCCGTTCCCTTCCAGGCGTAAGGATCGGTTCCGGCAACCATGACAATATCGCGGTAATCGGCCGTGGCGACCAAGCCTTTGATTTTCTCGGGGGACATCCAGGGGAGGAGCGAGGCGGCGCTCATGTAATGGTTGACCAGCGAACGGCGGAAGCCGGTCGCGGCCCGGTTCGGGAGCGAACGGTGGAGGAGGTAGCCGTTGAAAAAGACGATCGAGCCCGCCTTCACCTCGACGGGGACCGAGTCTTCATTGCGCCACGGAAAATCATGGGATTCGTTGGCACAGTCGAACTTCACGTGCTCTTCGTCGTCGTGCTCCCTTTGCGGCCAGAGGATGCCGGGGCGTTGCGATTTCGGCAGCACCCAGAGGCAGCCGTTGAGGACCGTCGCGTCGTCGAGGGCGATCCATGCGCCGGTGAGCGAGCGGTCCCGTGTCGGGATGTAATCCTCGTCCTGGTGCCAGGCCTGCCCCGGCTTGCCGGAGGCCTTGACGAAGAGCATCGACTGCATGCATTTCACATCGGGGCCGATCGCCTTCGTCAGGAGATCGACCGTGGCGCCATGGGCCAGGACGTTGGTCATCAGCGGGGAGAGCTTATGGGGGAAGTGGACACAGAGGACCCGCCGCATGACTTCGTCGTCCGATTCATCCGCCGACGCGGGGGCGATACCGGCAATCTCCCCTTTTTCGTTCCGGCAGAGCCGGGCCGTTTCCTTATTGAGATCCCCAACCTCGGTCGGGGTAAGCGCCCGGTCGAGCACCACGAATCCATTTTCCCTGAAGAACGAGGCGGCGCGAGCCGTCTCCTCCGGAGCGAAGTATCCCTCGGGAAGGCCTTTTTCGGGCCAGCTTTCAAAAGGAGCGAGTTTGAGGGCTTCAGCCCGTTCGAGGAGGGAAGGCGAGAGAGCGGTTGTCATCAACATATCCCTATCTTATCTTTTATCCGATAAGAATGGCTGAAGTGGTTAAAAACATATCTAATGTAATCGCACAAGGCGAGCAGGATACGGGGCAACCAAAGGGGCAGCAAACGTAGTTCGATCAAGAACTGCTATGCTAGGTGGAGTTATCCTCAACTTGTTGGATTGAGCTCAAGGTTGATGGCGACGGCTGAAAATGGGAATAACTCCGAGTTTTTTTGTAATTTCCGAGGGAGAGCAATCAAGCCAAGCAGGTTACGAAAGCATGCGCTGTCGCAAAACCGTAACAATTTGAGTCTTGCACGAAAGTTATTCACAAGTTATTCACAGAGGCGGTGGTCAAAAACCCCCATCGCGGCTTTTGAAAAAAATCCTCATTCTTACCGCTGGTTTCGGCGAAGGGGAAGACGTCGCCGCATGGAACTTGCGCGAGGCCATCGAGCATCTGGCGCCCAAGGAGGCGCGGATCGAGGCGCTCGACCTGCTCGATTCATCCTACGGACGGTTTCACGATCTGTTGCGGCATACGTTCCAGGCGGCGGTCAATCGCGCGCCGCGGCTGTGGCACGGATTTTACCAGTTGCTCGGCGCGGCCCAGGTGGTCGAGGGCCAGATCGACGGGCTGGCGCGGCTGCGCGATTCCCTGCGGGACACACTCAACGGGATGAAGCCCGACGTGGTGGTTTTGACCTGCCCGATCTACGGTTTTCTCATCGGCGAGATTTACCGCGACGGCCGCGCGCGCGATTTCACGCTGATTTCGCTGGCGACCGACGCGGTGGTAAACGATTCCCCCTGGCCGCGCACCGCGGGCGATTTTTTCGCGGTGACGAACGAGCCGGCGGCGCGGGCGCTCGCTGCGGCGGGCGTGCCGGAGGAAAAAATCCGCGTGTTCGGTTTTCCGGTGCAACTCCCCTTCGCGCAGTGCGAGAAAAGAATCGCCCGGCCCGACCTGGCGAGGGGCGGGCGGGCGCGGATTCTTTACGTGATCAACGGCTCGCGCAAAAAGGCACCGAAGCTGCTCGACCGGCTGCTGGAGCACAGGGAATGGGACGTGACCGTCTGCGTGGGGCGCGACACCGGCCTGGACGAGATGGCGCGGGCCAAAGCGGCCACGGCGAAGGACCGGATGGAAGTGATCGGCCACACGCGGCGGATGCCGCAATTGCTTTTGGGGCATCACGCGGTGATCAGCCGCGCGGAGACGGGCCTGGTGCAGGAATCGATCGCCGCGCGCTGTCCGATGATCGCCTTCCGCATCGGGTCGGGATGCGAGGAAGGAAATTTTTCGCTGTTGCGGCAGGCCAACGCGGGCGTGTCGGCGGAGAAGCCGCGCGAGGTCGTCGACTGGCTTGAACGGGCGTTCCGCGACGAGGGAGCCCTGCTCTCGCTCTGGCAAAAAAACCTGGAGCCGCTGGGCCGGGCGGACAGCGCGTTGAACCTGGCCCGGTTCGTCCTGGAACAGGCGGCCACGCCGGTCCCCGCCCCGGCGGCGAACCTGCGGGCGTTGCCGGCTCCCGCGCCTTCCGAAAACGTCGAGGCCGGGCGGCGGCTGGCAAACGGCGGCGCGAAGAACGGGCGGCTGCGCCACATCCCGAAGGAGCTTTTGCTGTGCGATCTCCACACCCACACGACCTGGTCGGACGGGAGGCTGAGCGTGCCGGAGATCGTCGATTTTTACGGGCAGCGCGATTTCGACTGCCTCTGCATCACGGACCATTTGTGCGATCCGAAGCGGCTGCTGGGCAAACTGGTGAACCTGACCGGGCTGGTGATTCCGCCGGACGAATTGGCCGGGTATTTTGAAGAGATCGAGCGTGAGAAAAAGCGGGCCTGGGCGAAGTACGATTTGTTGTTGATGACCGGCGTCGAGTTTAACAAGGACGGTTACACCTCAAAGACTTCGACGCACCTGCTGGGAGTCGATCTCCGGCAGCCGATCGATCCGTCACTCGACATCAAAAAGCTCATTTCGGAAATCCACGCGCAGGGCGGGCTGGCCATCGCGTCGCACCCGCACGAGATGAAAAGCGAGTGGGGCAGAAACACGCTCTATTTGTGGGAACACGTGGAGGAGTACGCGCCGCTGCTCGATGCCTGGGAGGTGGCGAACCGGGACGATATTTTCAATCCGATCGGGTTGAAGAAGCTGCCGTTCATCGCCAGCAGCGATTTCCACAAGCCGAAGCATATTCATTCGTGGAAGACCGTGCTCTATTGCGAGAAGGAGGCCGAGGCGATCAAGCATTGCATCCGGGTCAACCGGGACGTGTCGCTGACGCTCTACCGGGACCACCGGTTCGCCTTGGACGAGCGCAAATTGCGTCTGCCCCCGATCGAGAACGCGCCGGAGTTGGTGGAGTTTGAGGAGCCTCTTGTACAAAGAGGTTGATTGCGGCGGTTATCTTTAACGGCCCTGAGCCGGATTATACCGACCCATTCACGACTTATTGCGCAAACTGGTCTCGACTTCCGCCCAGGGCGATCCTGCGTTGGGATTTTTCTGATAATCGTCCATCTCCTGATCGAGCACATTTTTTTCCTCGGTGGTCGGCGTGCTCCCACCCAACAGGTCGCGTTCTTCCAAAGTCCAAAGCGCATCCCACAGTTCGTTCCGTTCTGCGGGCGTTAGCTTGGCGAATTCTTCAAGAATTTCGGCTTTGCTCATGGCATGTATGTTTAACGCAGTCATCCCGAGCTTGTCGAGGGATCAGCGACTTCTGCATTTTTATAAGAGGAGATTCCAATCAACCAAACTCGCTTAGTTCCTTGTCTGTCATTCGTGGCTGATGTTTCCACATAAAACCGGTCAGGGTAAACTTGAAGCCCAGTAAATGGATATTGAGCGGCATGATCCTCTGGAATAGGTTTCACTTTCACGATTGTTCCACTTTCGTTGAGACTCTGAGATGTAATTTTCAAGTCATAGCGTCCCTCAGTAGATCCGGCTGAATCAAATTTAATAGAGCCCTCAAGCGCAGGACTACAAACAGACAGGATAAAAAAGGATTCTGATTTGAAACTGCGGGTAACTCTGGGCCAATCCCGCGTTGTAGTTGGAAGCCTGGGCGTACCAATCAACTCATTAAACTCATCTACCAACGAATCTACAGAGGGATCGGTAAAAAAAACCTTAGGATCAATTATTTTAATTACGCCGTAGGTATCCATGCCCATTGAGATTAAGCTAATTCCTGCTCCAATCGAGCATCCGCTGGAGCGGAACGAGGGCTTTTTCGCGCAGGTCGGGCTTCATGACCAATTCGGGCGTTTCGTCGCGCAACGCGTCGTAAGCTTTTTCCAGCGTGTTCATCTTCATGTAGCGGCAGTCGGCGCAGGCGCACTTGTCGGTGGGGCCGGGGATGAATTGCTTGTGGGGCAGTTCGCGGCGCAGGCGGTGGAGCATGCCCGATTCAGTGGCGATGATGAAGGCGGAGGCGGGGTGGTCGCGGCAGTAGGCGATCATCTTTTCGGTGGAGCAAATCTCGTCGGCGAGGAGCCGGACCGGCCGCGTGCACTCGGGATGGGCGACGAGCGGCGCATCGGGATGCTCGCGGCGAATCTTCGTGATGCTCTCGTGAGTGAACTCGATGTGGACGTAACAGTTGCCCTGCCAAAGGCGCATCTTGCGGCCGGTTTTTTCCATGACCCACTCGCCGAGGTTCTGGTCGGGGACGAAGAGGATTTCGCGGTCGGCGGGGACGCGGCGCACCATGCGCTCGGCGTTGCCGGAGGTGCAGATGACGTCGCTGAGGGCCTTCACTTCGGCGGGGCAGGTGATGTAGGCGACGACGTAGACGCCCGGGTGGCGCTCCTTGTAGGCGGCAAGCTCGGCGGCGTCACACGACTCGGCCAGCGAGCAACCGGCGTCGAGGTCGGGCAGAAGCACCTTCTTGCCGGGGTTCACGATCTTGGCGGTTTCGGCCATGAAATGGACGCCGCAGAAGAGGATGATGTCGGCTTGCGACGCCTGGGCCTGGTAGGAGAGGCCAAGCGAGTCGCCGACGTAATCGGCGATCTCCTGGATTTCGCGCACCTGATAATTGTGCGCGAGGATCACGGCATTCTTCTTCTTTTTGAGGGCGAGGATTTCCTCCTGAAGCGGGCTCATGCGGGAAGTTAAGGCTGAACGGCCCTCCGTACAAGCGCGGTCATGCCTTCGGCGCTTGGGTGAAGTACCTGCGTTGATGGCCTTTCCACCATGCCATGAGACGTAAGCCGTAAAAAACGTGCTTTGCCCGGAGGTTGGCAGACCCTAGTATAAAGGACTTTCCCCTCGCGCGAGCGGGCCGGGACGATTTTTGGACGGGTCGCATAGCGGTTTAGTGCGGTCGCCTGGAAAGCGGCTGTGGTGTTAAAGCCACCGAGGGTTCGAATCCCTCCCCGTCCGCATTAGCGGACGACTGCCGCGAAGCGGCAAAAGCTTTCCGGATTCGAACAAGGTTCGGTCGCGTCGTGCCAGCGACCTTCATCCATCGCGAAGCCTGATTACCAACGGCGCCACCGCAGGCGGCGCAATCCCTCCCCGTCTGCCATTTTGCGATATCCTCATCCGCACTCACTTGCGAATTCGGATTTTTTGCATTGACGCCCATTGCCAGTAAAACTGCCTATAAATTCCTTTGGCATACGCCAAACGGCCACAAGAATTCGACTTTGTTGTCACTAAGGTAAGGCGAACGGCTGGCCATCTTCGGCGTACCGGGGCGATCTTGGAAGAGGCGCAGTTGCGGACAACCAGACGAACGTAATCGGCCTTGTCCCTTTGTCATTCGACAAGCAAATATTGACGCAACAGGGAATTTTTGCCGCTGTCGGATTGCAAGGCTCTCCAACTTGAATGGAGGAGTGCGTCCGGACGCGACCAGAGCTCCCCGTGAAGCCAAAAAACGGTTTCCGTGTTCCAGAGCAATCGAAGGATTTCCTTCCGTTCCAATGCCGCCGGGCCTTGCTGAATCAGACGTTGACTGAGCTTCGCCAGCGAGGGGGCTGGTATTATTCCACTGTGGCTTGATGACCGATGCCGCACCATGGACAGATGCACCGCCTGCACGTAGGGACACAAGAGGGCCTGTGGCCATAGCGACGCGGGAGTTTGCGATTGCTCTTCGCCGTCGTTAATCACCAAACCGTCAAGTTCAGCCGGGGGGTTCGCTTCTTCGGGAATCAAGAAGAACCCCCAGGCACGAAGACCCAGACCCAAACTGCGCCAACTGGTCACCCAAGCGGTAAGTGGGGCAAAAAGCCACGCGATAAAAATCGGTGTCAGCCAGAAGGAATTGAGCCCCAAGTAAGACCAGGCCAGAAACTGGCCCGCGATTCCAAGAATGCTCTGCCAACCGAAAAGCTTCAGACAATGGAAAATCGAGAGACCCGTGTCAGCCCGGTTTTGAGTAGTCCATTTGATCTGCCAGCCCAGCACCGCCTGAAGCACGAAGAACGTGTGGAATAACATCAGAACCGGGGCAGTCAGGACGGAGACAACCGTTTCAACCGCAACGCTGACCAACAGGCGAAACAGCCCGCCAAATCGCTTTGCCTGAGGCAGCGACGAGGCGATGCCGAGCAATCGGGGAAGAAACAGGAACACCATGGTCGTGATGAACAGAAATGGCGCTTCGGGATGTTGGGACGCGCCAAGGTCTTCGGGACCGGCGGAAAAGGCAAGAAACCTGGCGCGGTCATACGCACCCAGGGAACCCGCCACGAGAAATGTCAGCCAGATCGGAGAACAAAGATAGGCCATCAGGCCGATCCAGATTTGCAGGCGATTGCCCATTTCGATGCCGCGGGCGAAAAGAAACCAGAAATGCTGCAGATTTCCGGCGCACCAGCGCTGGTCCCTCTTGAGCATATCGCTCATGTTGGGTGGTCCCTCCTCGTAAGTGCCCGGTTCATCGTAGGCAACCCACACTTCGTAGCCGGCCCGCTGCATCAGCGCGGCTTCGACCGTGTCATGGCTCAAGACATGGCGTCGACGAGGATCAGGGACCGGGAGTATCGGCAGATCGCAGTGCTCGATGAACGGCGCGATGCGGATGACGGCGTTGTGTCCCCAATAGGAACCGGAAGACATTTGCACCGAGCTGCATCCCTGGGCAAAAATCCGCCCGTAAACGGCATTGGAAAATTGCAGAACCCGGCGGAACAGCGATTGTCCAAGCACCATCGAGGGCTGGGTCTGCAGAATACCTACTTCGGGATTGGCTTCCATGGCGCGGACCAGCCGGACCATGGTCGGGCCGCTCATGACGCTGTCGGCATCCAGGATGATCATGTAGCGGTAACGTTTGCCCCAGCGACGACAGAAGTCGGCGATGTTGCCGCTCTTGGTATTGATGGGGTGGCGGCGCTTGCGATAAAAGATTTTGCCGAAGGCATCCAACTTTTGGCAGAGATAAAGCCAGGCGCATTCCTCCTCGATCCAGTGGTCGGGATCGTTGGAGTCGCTGCATAGGTAGAAGTCGAAATGCCCAATCTGTCCGGTTTTTGTGAGGCTGTTCCACATGTTCTCGATGCCTTGGCTGACCCGCTCCACCTCTTCGTTGAAGACGGGGATGACGATGGCGGTGGCCGCCAACGGGATCGTGTCCTCCCTCTCCCGCCACGGCCGGCGCATGAGATGGAAGGGATCGCCTCCACGAACCCAATCCCAAAAGCCGAAGAGGGCCAGCAGAAAGCCGATGGCGATCTGGCCGAAGATCAGAGGGAAAAGGGCGATAACAATGTAATCAGGCCAGAAGAGGGATTGTCCTGAATAGCTGTGCAATAACAGCGCAAAACCGGTTGCCGTGAGCAGAATCGAGCCCCCCGTAAAAAGGGTGCGTCGTGTGGCCGCCGCAGTTTCTGAAAAGGAGTTGCTCATAATGCCTCGGAAAGCCACCAGTAGAAAACAAAGTAGACGGCAGCCCAGAACAGCAGCGCTATGATGATTTCCCGGCTGTTCCAGCGATGCCAGGTTCTCTTGGCCAGACCGAGCATCGGACCATAGTCGATATGGCGGGGAGTCATGCTCGAAATTTTGAGATCGGGTCCAGTGACCAGCAACTTTTGGTGCATCGTCTCCTTGAGCTTTTCTGGAAGAGGGGAAGTCAGGAACGTTTCGGGCGCGGCGCGGAAGGCCCGGCTCAGGAGCAGGGCAACGCAGCCCGAGGAAAAGAGCCGGGAAGCAGGCTGGTCTCGCATTTCAAGATTTGAGGAGAACCATTCATCCGTCTTTTTTTGAACCAAAGCCATGACCAAGGAAACCGGGTCGAGGGAGGGACCCTGACGGTGCAGTTCCCGCGCCTGATCGAGAAGTTTCAGGGTCAGCAGCGAAACTTGCGCATGATCGCCAAGGGCGAACGCATTCAGAAAATCCCGCAGGCGATCATGCGCCTGGTTCCAGACCGCCTGCTCTTCGTCCGCTGTTTTGTCAGGAGTGGTGTTCATTGGTGCCATGTGTAGTTCCATTCTTCGCTCAGCGGCTTTGCGTTGGTTTGGGGCTGGGTGACCTGCATCAGCCTGCACTGCAATTCGGTCGGCACGTTGTGCTTGAATGGGATGATGGTGAAAGTGGCACGCCATGAGTTGCCGTAGCCAATTTTTTGCAGAATCGAGTCCCGCAGCCGTGTTTCCGGCGGATCGAAATGCAGGTAAAGATAAGGCGGCTTGTCGGCAGGAATGTCCTCGATTCCGTTGCCGGCGAAGTCGATCTGGAATTGAACAGGGGTGGTGCTCCCGGGGACGGATGGAGGCAGCGGGGCCGGAGGTGGGGTCGTTTGCTTGACCGCGTTGAGCGCGGAAGAAGTTCCAACAGGCGGAGCAGGGGGCGGCGCCGGATTGAGGACCCAGGTCGCGTTGCTGTAAGCAAGGGGAGGACGCGACGCGTCGTTCATGTAGAAGTCGATGGTGTAATCAAGGACCATACGGTCACCTGCCTGTGGTATTTGCTCGGGATGCCAGAAGAGGACCACGTTGTCGGTGTTCGGGTTGTCACTGGGCCGGTGGGCGAGAATCACCGCACCCTTGCCCCAATTGCCGTGTGGGGTGATCCAGGCGCTGGGCCGCACATTATATTTCAGGCTCAAATCCTGATAATGCTGAAAATCACGGTCCCGTTGCAACAGCCCGAAACCTTTCGGATTTTCGTCGTTGATCCTATAAATCTGAAAAAGGGGCGCTTGTTCGAGTGGTCTCCAGAGCCAGTCTCCCTTCCCCGTATTCACCAGGACGCCATCGGAATCATGGATCTCGGGATGGAAATTACCGAAATGGTTGGCGGCGTTTTCACCATATAAATACATGCTTGAAAAGGGAGCAATCCCAATCCAATCGACCGTCCGCCGGAAAAAAAGAACGGCATGGATATCCACGGACGTCACGGGACCGGGTCGCAGCTTGAACTCATATGCGCCCGTGACGCTGGCGCTGTCGAGCAACGCATCGAGGACCAATTCGGTTGCGTTGGGATCCGGTTCATGCAGCCACCATTCCTTGAACTCGGGAAATTCCTCCGTCTTACCGTCCAATCCGGCGTTAATGGCCAAGCCGCGCGCGGAGAGACCGTAAACCTGGTCTTTCGCCACCACGCGGAAATAACTTGCCCCCAGCGCCGAAAAGAAGCCGTCCAGAGAATCGGGCTTATTGATGGGATAACGGACGTAAAACCCGGCATAGCCGAGATTGGGCGGCAGTGGCGGATCGATGGGTACCCGATAATTGAAAAACGCCGGAGAAAAGGCCAAGGCGCGAGCGCGCCGGCTGTCCACCATGTTGATTTTGGGTGAAGTGCGGCCTTCATTGCTGAGGTGGTAGAAATCGACCTGAAAGGGAAGCCCGTATTTTCGCCAGAGCCGGTACTTGTCATTCCAAAAGATGCCCAGCTCCTGAGCGGGCGTCAGCTTCCTGAGCTGCGGGGGAAGAGTGTCTGGGAGTGGAACATAGGGTTTCTGCGCCAGTTGCTGCGCAGAGGCCTGAACTTGGGCAAAGGTAAATCGATGCCTCTCACTCGGACGGAGCGTGATCACCAGCAGGAGCACAACAATGAGGGCGAGCGTAAGGTGAAGTCTCATGGGAAGGATAGAAAGGTGGGTGAAGAGGCGGCGGTTCGCTCAGGGTGTCACCTCGAATTGCGCATCCAGCGTAGCTCCGGAACTACCTCCCACCCAGACATGGTATTGGGTCGGTTCAATCACCCGCTTCATCTCGAAATTGTAATGGGAAATCTCATTGAACCCGAGAGTGAACTCGATTTGTTTCGACTCGCCGGGATTGAGCGATACCCGCTGGAAGCCTTTCAATTCGCGCACCGGTTCTTCCATGCTGCCTCCGGTGTTGCGAATATAGAGTTGGACGATTTCGACCCCGGGCACCTGCCCCGTATTTTTCACGTTGACGCTGACTTTCACGGCGGGAGCTGGCGCGAAGAGTCCTCCTTTGGCCGACTGAAGTGCAGCCAGTGAAATCGTGGCTGGCTCCAGTTTCAGATCGGAATAGGTAAACTGCGTATAGGAAAGGCCGTATCCGAAGGGAAAGAGCGGAGCATTTGTCTCGTCGATGTATCGGGAAAAATATTTGTCAGCACCGATGGGCGGTCGGGTCAGATCGATCTGATCGGCGGGCCGGCCGGTGGGTAACTGATTGTAAAAGAGCGGCTCCTGACCCACCGCCCGGGGAAAAGTCACGGGCAGTTTCCAACTCGGATTGACATCGCCGAAGAGGACATCCGTCACAGCGGATCCCGCCTCGATTCCCGGATACCACGCTTCAAGAATCGCGGGGACATGGGCCGCCGCCCATTTGATGGTCAGCGGACGGCCGTCGAACAGGACCAGCACCGTCGGCTTTCCCAGGGCGGTGATGGTTTCGAGGAGTTGTTCCTGGTTGCCCGGGAGGTCGAGCCGGGTGAGGGAGCTCGATTCCCCGGTCATCGTCGCCGCCGATTCACCGAGGGCGAGAATGACGACACTGGCTTGTTGGGCGGCGGCCACGGCTTCCGCGAACCCGGCATCAGAATCGCTCAAAACGGAGGTTCCTTTGGCATAGAGCACTTTGGTTTTGCCGTCCTTGAAGCGGTCCTGGAGTGCGGCTCGCAGGGTAACGACGTCACGCGCCTGCCCCATGGCCGGCCAGGAGCCGAGCATGTCGATGGCCGAATCGGCCAGGGGCCCGATCAGGGCGATGGAGGGCACATTTTTGGGCAGTGGCAGAACGGGCGTCGTATCGGGAACCGCCACGTTGTTTTGGAGCAGAACCAACGTCTCCTCCGCTGCTTTGCGGGCCAGAGCACGCTTTTCCGGCGTGATTGCCGGTATTCCATTTTTTTCGTCGGCGTAGGGATGTTCAAAAAGTCCCAGCGCAAATTTGACGCGGAGCACACGCCTGACCGCTTCATCCAACGCGGCCTGCGGCACCTGCCCCGATTGGACCAGGTCGGCCAGACGCGTGCGGTAAAGATCGCTTTCCATATCCATGTCAACTCCCGCCAAAAGGGCCTTGCGGGCGGCGACGTTTCCGTTGTTGGCCACACCGTGGTTGATCAATTCCCGGACCGCGCCGTAGTCGCTCACGACCATGCCGTCGAACTTCCATTCATGGCGCAGGATTTCGGTGAGAGTGAACGGATTGGCCGTCGCCGGCACGCCGTTGAGCGGATTGAAGGCGCTCATCACGGTAGCCGCGCCCGCCGCAATGCCTGCGTGGTAGGGAGGGAGATAAACTTGGCGCAACGTCAGTTCCGACATGTCGACGGTGTTGTATTCGCGACCGGCATAGGCCGCGCCATAAGCGGCAAAATGTTTCACGCAGGCGGCCACCGCATCCGGCTTGCTCAGATCGTCCCCCTGATAACCCTCGACGTAGGCCCGGGCCATAATCGAACCGAGAAAGGTGTCCTCACCCGCGCCTTCGGTGATCCGGCCCCAGCGCGCGTCCCGCGCGATGTCCACCATCGGTGAGAAAACCCAGCGGATGCCGTCGGCCGATGCCTCTCCCGCGGCCACATGCGCGACCTGCCGGACTAGGTCGGGATCGAAGCTCGAGGCCAGCGCCAAGGGCACGGGAAAAATTGTATGTTCACCGTGAATGACGTCGTAACCGAAAAGGAGCGGGATGTGGAGCGGGCTTTTCTCCACGGCGAGGTGTTGATAATAGTTCGTTGAAATCGCGCCGACCACGTTGAAGAGCGAACCGACATGGCCCTGCTTGATCATCTCATCGTAATTGAGCCAGTTGCCCTCGGGCCCCGTCATGATGCCACCGGTGTATTGGGTCAACTGCCCGATTTTTTGCTCAAGCGACATCGAACCCAGCAATTTTTCCACCCGTGCATTGAGGGCTTTGTCCGCCAGTTGCTCGTTCGAGGGTTTTTCCGCAACGGAAAGATACAGGTCTTGGTCCAACGTCGTTGGGGAGACGGGAGGGCGGGGGCGGGGGAAGGTCAGGAACACAGCACTGGCCAGGATGAGCAACAGCAGAAATGCGGCCAGAGCGGGTTCGCGGTGGGGCAGATGAATGGAAATGTGGATGACGCGCCGTGGTTTTGTCATTTCAAAAGGATGGTGATGAAGGCCAACGGCCCCTCTCGGTCAGGTCACTGCCGCTGATCTCATAAAAGCCGCGTCAAGGGTTCCACGTATAGGTCCAGACCTCGCTAAAGGGCGTGCCATCGGCCCGTTGCAATTGGCAACGCAATTCCGAGAGTTTGTCCTGGTCGGGAACGACAAAACTGACCCGCAGGGAATGCTCGTAGGGGTTTCGGATGACCTGGCTGTCCGTAATCGGCGTCCCCGACGTGGTGGAAACGACTGCGCGGGGGAGGTTGTTATCGCTGAGATCTTCGACTCCGGGTCCGATAAAATCGAGGATGACGCGGGGGTTGGGAAAAAGGCGCGTGGGGTGATTGACGCGGGTGGCGGATACGCGGGCCAGTGGCGGCCATCTCGGATCGTCCATGAACCAGTAGAGACGGTAGCTGACATCGATTTTTTCCCCGGCCACGGGAGCCTTTTCCGGCTGCCAATAGAGACCGATATTATCAATCGTCTCGTCCGGGATGGGGAGCTGCACGAGGTTCACCGCGCCTTTGCCCCAAGACCCGATCGGTTCCACCCAGCAACTGGGGCGGAGCTGATAATTGACTTCGAGGTCCTGATAATGGTCAAAGTTGCGGTCACGCTGGAGAAGGCCAAAACCTCTTGGATTCTCATCTTGAAAACTGTTGAAATGGATGTCGGGGTAATTTTGCAGCGGACGCCACAGCCATTCGCCCTTGCCGTTGGCGATCAGGGCGCCTTGAGAATCATGGACCTCGGGCCGGTAATCGCCGAAGTGATTGGAGGTGTTTTCGCCAAACCAGAACATGCTGGTGAGGGGGGCGATGCCCAGGTGCTCGACGGGTTTGCGAAAATAAAGCGTGGCGGTTACGTCGGCCTGGGTTTCAGTGCCGGGCCTGAGCTTGAACTCATAGGCGCCGGTGACGCTGGGACTGTCGAGCAACGCATAAAATGTGAATTCAACGGCATTGGAAGTCGGCTGTTCGAGCCAGAAGGTGGTGAAACGCGGGAACTCCTCCGTCAGGCCATAGATGCCGCTGTTGATCGCCAGCCCGCGGCAGGAAAGCCCGTAAACCTGGCTCTGCGCCAGGGAACGAAAATAGCTCGGTCCCGTAAAGACAATGACCTCGTCCAGATAATTGGGATTATTGAGCGCATAGTGAATGCGGAAACTGCCGTAACCAACATCGGGGGAGAGAGGCTCTGTCAGCTTGGTCCGGCCAAAATTGAAGTAATTTGACGAGTAGGGAAACGGTTTTACTCCCTCGGAACTTATCGTATAGAAGGTCATTTTGTTCCGCAGGTACCCGCTGCGTTGAGAGAACTTTGCCTGGAACGGGAGATTCAGGTCTTTCCAGAGAGTGAATTCTTCCTTCCAACGGACGTCACGCATCGCGTCATAGTCCAGGTTGGCGATCACGTCTGGGATGGGCGGGTCTGCATCCTTGTAAGGACTCTGAGACAGCTTTTGCGCAATTTCCTGTACGTTCCCCAAGCTGAAGGACGCATCGCCCCTGCATCGCAAACTCGTGAATCCAATGAACCCAACGACAAGCGACCAGATACCCACCTTCATAAAAGGCAAAGAGAGGACGGCTTTCACTTCTTTCATTTGCTCTTTTTGTGCCAGCCCGGCACTGAAAGATGGAAATAAGCGCGAGTCGTTTGGCATAAATGCATTATCGATAGATTCCAAAAGACATCCATTCTCCGCACCAATCGGTAATGTAGCATGGATATCGCTGAGTAAATGTTGATTTTCAGATAGATGGAAAAGACAAGGGACCAAGTTCTGGTGAGAACGCAAAATGCTTGCGACCCACTCCGGACCATTGCAGCTTGCAATAATTTTCCCGCCGGCTTGTGGCGAATCCGAGTTATCGTAAGAAGTTCCCCCGTCATCGAAAAGCAAACAACGACGACGACACGGGAATCAACCATGCAGGAGCAATCGCCCTGTCCGATCATCATCCTCCCCGAGGTTTTTATCCTTGGGAGGAGGATGCGTTGCATCAACTATGGAAAGCTTGATCGGCGGAAAGGGATTACAACATGAGAAGATCAAGGCCGCTTTCCATGGTCATCTCTTGATTGACTTTGTCAGGAGGTTCTTTCCAACATGGCGAATGATATGAAGATCGATTTGGATGACATTCGCATTCGAGCAGTTGAGCCACTTTATACCCCAAGGCAGATCAAGGAGGATTTGCCGGTATCCACAGAAATTGCTTCGACGGTGGCCGCCAGTCGAAAACACATCACGGAGATCATTCAAGGGGAGGACCATCGTTTTCTCGGTATTGTGGGGCCTTGTTCCATTCACGATCCTCGGGAAGGCTTGGTTTATGCCCGGAAGCTGGCCCAACTCCGTCTCCAGGTGGAGGACGTCATATTTTTGGTCATGCGCGTCTATTTTGAAAAGCCGCGCACCACAGTGGGCTGGAAAGGACTTGTCACCGACCCGGATCTGAACGGTTCCGACGATATCGCCAAGGGATTGAAAATGGCGCGGACTTTTCTTCTGGAAGTCGGGCGTCTGGGGCTGCCTGCCGCCACCGAATTTCTCGATCCAATCGTGCCTCAATATATCGCGGATCTTGTTTCCTGGGCGGCGATTGGCGCGCGGACCACGGAATCCCAAACCCATCGTGAAATGTCGAGCGGCCTTTCGATGCCGGTCGGTTTCAAGAATGGCACGGATGGCGATTTTCAAACTGCGCTGGACGCCATGCTGTCATCCGGGTCTCCGCATTCATTTCTGGGGATCTCTCAGCAAGGTTTGGCCAGCATTATTCGCACGCAAGGGCATACGACCACGCATCTCGTGCTCCGGGGAGGACGTGACGGTCCCAACTGCGATCCGGCCACGATGCTTGAGGCTTTGCAAAAGATGGACAAAGTCGGCCTGAATCCCAAGCTTCTGGTTGATTGCAGCCATGGTAACTCGAAGAAGCAAGCCCTGGCTCAATTGCAAGTTTGGGAAGCGATTTTAAAATTCCATAAGGACACAGAGCCACGGGTTTTTGGCGCAATGCTGGAGTCATTTTTGGAAACGGGCCGACAGGATTTGCATCCTGGTAAGTCACCTCTTCCCGGCCTTTCCATAACGGATGCATGCTTGGGTTGGAGCGAAACGGAGCAATTGATTTTGAAAAGCGCGGATGCCTTGCGCAAGCAAGGTTGAGCTTGCAAATAGAGCTCGGGAATCTTCCCCCATGCGGACATACCCGTCCCAATCCGGCCGCGCCCAATGGATAAACTCGGATTCCATTAAGAGGGATTCCCGCGAGGCAATCTCGTTTTCATGTTTCATGAAATAAGCAAGCCTCGGCACGACCTTGTCGATTTGAAAACACAGCCTAAGTTCCCTCATGAAACTTTTTGAAATCCGTGAGTCGTTCGGGTTGGAAAATCTAAAGCTGGCCGAGCGGCCAACGCCGGAACCGGCGGCGGACGAGGTGGTGGTGCAAATCCGGGCCACATCCTTAAATTTCAGGGACCTGCTTGTCGTTCAGGGAAAATACAATCCGCGGATGAAGCTGCCCCGGGTGCCTCTCTCGGACGGTGCGGGCGAGGTGACCTCGGTCGGGGCGGGAGTCTCGACCTGGAAGACGGGAGATCGGGTGGTAATTCCCTTCATGCCTGCCTGGCTGGAGGGGGAACTCGACGAAGGAAAAGCCGGGAGCGCGCTGGGCGGCGCAGTGGACGGGGTGTTGAGCGAGTTTGTCGTCGTGCGGGCCGGGGCACTACTGCCCGCGCCGGAACATTTAAGTTTCGAAGAGGCGGCAACGCTGCCGTGCGCGGCGGTGACAGCGTGGAACGGGTTGTTTGTCTCCGGAAACCTGCAGCCGGGACAGACCTTGCTTTTGCAGGGAACCGGCGGGGTTTCTCTTTTCGGACTGCAATTCGGAAAGGCCGCGGGCGCAAAAGTCGTGCTAATTTCAAGCAGCGACGAGAAATTGAAACGCGCGCGCGCCTTGGGTGCAGACGAGACGATCAATTACCGCGCCGAGCCGGACTGGGAAAAGCGGGTGCTCGCGGTGACCGGCGGACGCGGAGTCGACCTGACGTTGGAAGTCGGGGGCGCAGGCACGCTTTCAAAAACCTTGCGGGCGACGCGCTACAGCGGCCACGTAAGCCTGATCGGCGTCCTCTCCGGCATCGCGGGCGATGTGCAAACGGGGCACATCCTGCATAAGGCGATCACGGTGCGTGGAATTTATGTCGGTTCGCGAGCGATGTTCGTCGACATGAATCGAACGATTTCGCAACACCAATTGAAACCGGTGATCGATCGAGCTTTCCCGTTCGAGTCGGCGCCCGAAGCCCTGCGACATCTCGAGTCAGCGCGGCATTTTGGAAAGATCGTGATCACAATCGGTTAGAGTCTGGCCGTAGCCCAATGAAAATTAAGTGACGGCTTTCCGGGTTACGTCGTCTAAATCGGAACAGCACTTGCTTGGGTTCTCCATATCTTTCATGACATCTTATCCTGCAATGGTTCCGGAAAAGGAATTTGACCGTTCACCGCAGGAAGGCCCCAAAGTTAAGTCCAGTTATCTACCGCATCTCGACGGCCTGCGCGCGCTCGCCATCCTGGGGGTGCTTTGCGAACATTTCGCGGTGCCGCTGCCGGACTTATTGCGTTGCGGGCCGCTGAGCGTCCGCTTTTTCTTCGTGCTGACCGGCTACTTCATCACGCTTTCCCTCTGGAAGGTGGAGACACAGATGAAGCGTCCGGACGAAGGCGGGCTCATTCATCTCGGGCGTTACTTCCTCGGCCGGTTGTTACGAATCGGGCCGCCATTTTATCTTTCATTGTTGATCGGTGCCCTGTTCGGCATCGAGGAAGTACGGTCAAACTTTTTCTGGCTGGCCATCTTCCAGGCGAACAATTACATCGCCTATCTCGGGTACTGGCCCGACGCGATTTCCCATTACTGGTCGCTGGCGGTGCAGGAACAATTCTACCTGCTCTGGCCGATCGTGGTGCTGGCGATGCCAAGGAAATGGTTCATTCCGACCGTCGTCGGCTTTATCCTCTTCGGACTGGTCTTTCGAATCGTCTGCATCGCGAACGAGGCGTCGACGATCACTCGCTGGGTGACGATTTTCGGGTGCATCGACTCCTTCGCGGTGGGTGCGCTGGTGGCATGGCTGAAACGCTCGCGGCTGCTTGAAAAAATGCAGCACCTGCCGAAAATCGTGCTGTTCGCGCTGCCGTTAGTGGCATTTTCCTGTTTTTTCCTCGGACGCGCATTGATGACGCTGCCCGAGGGAAATATCTTTCTGGGTCTGACCGAATCGCTCGACGCGGTGTTTCTGGCGTGGCTGCTGGTGACGGCGCTGAATGGAATCAAAAGCCGATGCGGGCAGTTTTTGGGCTGGGCGCCGATGATCTACCTCGGAAAAATCAGCTACGGCGTCTATGTTTACCACGTTTTCATCATCGTCCTGGTTTCACCGCTGCTGGTTCCCTATGGCTTGGACGAAACCCATTATGCCGCAATCCGCATCCTGCTGCTGTTCATGCTGACCGTGATGATTTCATCCCTTTCGTGGCACTTCTTTGAGCGGCCCTTTCTCGCCTGGAAAGCAGCGCTGGCCAACCGCACCACCACAACTCGTTCGGAATCGCCGGTCGGGACTTATGTGACGAACTGACCGTTATAGCGGCTGCCTTCATGAAGTGAATCGTCGAGCCATCTCTCCCGACGATGGAGTAATCCGGGGATTTCTTGACCACGCTGAATCCGAGCACGACGGTGTAAAATTCAAGTGTCTCTTCCATGTCGGCCACGGCCAACATGGGGCTGATGCGCTTCACTGTGTAAGATGGGGGTTTTTGTATCCACCTGTTTAGTAAAGAACCCCGGAGCGAGCTTCGGGAAATTCAACCCTAAAGATTATATTACGACGTAACGGAGGCGGAAGTATCGGCGCCGACGGTGAAAGTGAGCGCCTTGTCCTTCTCGTCGACGACCACGAAGTCGCCGTTCTTGATCGTGCCGCGGAGAATTTCCTCAGCCATCGGATCCTCAAGGTGACGCTCAACAGCGCGGCGCAGGGGCCGGGCGCCGTAGGCGGGATCGTAGCCTTTCTCGATGAGGAAGGCGACGGCCCCGGGGGTCAGGCGGAACGTGATTTGGCGGGGCTTGAGCCGCGTCAGGACCTTGGCGACCTCAATGTCAACGATCTTGGTCAGGTCGTCGCGCGTCAGTGAGTGGAAGACAATGATGTCGTCGAGGCGGTTGAGGAACTCGGGCTTGAAGACCCGCTTGGCCTCGGCGAGCATTTTTTCCTTCATCTGTTCGTAGCTGTGCTCGTCGGTCTTGACCCCGAAGCCCATGACCATGTTCTTGCGCATGAGCTCGGCGCCGACGTTGGAGGTCATGATGATGATGGTGTTGCGGAAATCGACTTTGCGCCCGAGGCTGTCGGTGACCACGCCGTCCTCCAGAATCTGCAGGAGCAGGTTCCAGATGTCGGGGTGGGCCTTTTCGATTTCGTCGAAGAGCACGACGCTGTAGGGGCGGCGACGGACTTTTTCGCTGAGCTGGCCGCCCTCCTCGTAACCAACATAGCCGGGAGGCGCACCAACCAGGCGGGAGACGTTGTGGGCGTCCATGTACTCGCTCATGTCGATCTGGATCAGCGCCGCCTCGTCGCCGAACATGTAATGGGCGAGAGTCTTGGCCAGGTGGGTCTTGCCCACGCCGGTCGGGCCGAGGAAAATGAACGAGCCGATGGGGCGCTTCGGATCCTTGAGATCGGCGCGGGAACGGCGCAGCGCCTTGCCCATGGCGTTGACGGCCTCGTCCTGGCCGATGACCTTGCCTTTGAGTTCCTCGGCGACGCGAAGCAGACGGTCCATGTCCTGCTGTTCCATGCGGGAGAGAGGGACGCCGGTCCATTTGGAGACGATGTGGCGGATGTCCTCGTCGGTGACGAGCACTTCCTGCTCGTCGCGGCGCTGGCGCCATTCGGCGAGGACATTTTCGAGCTTGTCCTTGGCTTCCTTCTCGGAATCGCGCAGGGCGGCAGCCTTTTCAAAGTCCTGGGCCTTGATCGCGGCCTCTTTGCGGCCCTTGATCTCCTCGATCTCGGCCTCGATGCTTTTCACGTCGGGCGGGCGCATGGTGGCGGCGATGCGGGCGCGCGAACCGGCTTCGTCCATGACGTCGATGGCCTTGTCGGGAAGAAAACGACCGGTGAGGTAACGGTCGGAAAGCTTGGCCGCGGCCTCGAGGGCTTCATCGGTCATCTTGGCTTTGTGATGGGCCTCGTACTTGGGCCTGAGGCCCTTGAGAATTTCAATCGATTCCTCAACACTGGGAGCCTCGACCATGACCTGCTGGAAGCGACGTTCGAGCGCTGAATCCTTTTCGATGTGCTTGCGAAATTCGTTGAGCGTGGTCGCGCCGATGCACTGGAGCTCACCGCGGGAAAGGGCCGGCTTGATGATGTTGGAGGCGTCCATCGCGCCCTCGGCGGACCCGGCGCCGACGATGGTGTGCAGCTCGTCGATGAAAAGAATGACGTTTTTGGCCTTGCGGATTTCCTCCATCACGGCCTTGATCCGTTCCTCGAACTGGCCGCGGTACTTGGTGCCGGCGACCATGAGCGCGAGATCGAGGGTGATGACCTTCTTGTCGCGAAGGAGTTCGGGCACGTTGCCGGCGGCAATTTCCTGGGCGAGTCCTTCGGCGATGGCCGTTTTGCCGACGCCGGCTTCACCGATAAGGACGGGATTGTTCTTGGTGCGGCGGCAGAGAATCTGGATCACGCGCTCGATTTCGCTTTTGCGTCCGATGACGGGGTCGAGTTCGCC
>JAJSLI010000152.1 GCA_021272315.1 Methylacidiphilales bacterium
GAGCTGTTTTTCACGACCCTGGATAGCCACGTCATGGTGGCCGGGTATACGGTGAAGGGCGAATCGTTTGCGGCCGACAAACCGCGACAGTGGTTGGAAAAGAAGGTCGGCGGCATGGCCATGGGCGGGGGGAAGAACTACGATCTTGCGCCGGACGGCAAACGGATCGCGGCGCTGATGCCGGTGGAGACGCCGGAAACACCTGGAGCGCAGCAGACGCAGAACCACGTGGTGTTCCTGATGAACTTCGCCGACGAGTTGCAGCGCAAAGTGCCGCTGGGGAAATAGCCCGGAGTTGAGCCATCGGGTGAGACATTGAGGCCATCTGCGAGGGCGAGATTATAGAGAGCTATCCATCGGACAAGTACGGCCGGACAAGTACGGCCCGAGTTTCTTGATTTTCGGACGCACAGCAGCGGGGCGGCCGCTGCATATATACTGCACAGGAAATTGACTTTGAAAGAGACTCCTATTATGGTCGCGACGCTGAGCTATGAGTGGCCTCCCCCTTGATACGAATTCGATTTAAGCTTTCATCAGATTGGTAATCGGCCTCCGGCGGCGGGGAGAGGTTCCGTTCTAAAATGGGAAGCGGGAAGCAACGGTGATCACCAAAGAGAATCTCGATCTCGATACTCCCGGTCCGGAAGAGATGAAAGAGCTGATCGCCAGCCTCAGCCCGGCCGAGCGAAAGCTTTTGAGGGATCCGAACTTCATCACCGAAAATGAAGCCGACCTTATCATGTCGGATCGTAGTTTGAACGAACCAGGGCCGCGGATTTCTTTGGACCAGCTGCTCAAAGAAAACGGCATGACCCGCCGCCGTAAGAAAGCTTGAGTCTCTGGACGGTCGAGCTGAACCGCAGGGCCAGCAGAGATTTCCGGGAACTGGACTTCAACGGCAAAGAATCCGCGCGGGACATTATGGCCGAACTCGAGGAGGAAGGCCCCGCGCTTCACGGCGCGATTGAAATGCGGGCCAACCCCGACACTTGTCGGGTTCGCTTCAACAATGAACGCTACCGGATGATTGACCGGGTTTCCCGGGGCAGGAAAGAAATTCTGGTTACCCGCATAAGGCCGCGCCGCATCGCCTTATAAAGGGATGAGGAATTAGTGCCTGAACAACAGCAGAACCAGGAAGAGCCCACCGCGGGCCAGTGCGTATGCCATGTTCGTCGAGCGCGCCCTGCCCTGCTCCGTTTGCTCGAAGGCGCAACTGAGAGACGGCGGCACGCCGACACCGCCTAAAGTAAGGGACGACCCCAGCGAGCACCAGAGCGGCTTTTGTCAGTGCCACTTATTTTCAACATTTCTTCCGAACATAACAAACGGCTTATCTGAAAAACGGGGAATCCCCCGCCGCCCCGTCTGCTAAAACCATGATTGAGAGCATAGGAGCGGGAAGCTCTACCCCAGGGCGCGGCCTCCATCGGCCGCGTTTTTCACTTTCTACCAAGGACAAGCAAAAAATGGCGCCACACAGACAGACCGCGGTCAATCCCAACTCATGCGCCACCCCCGCACCACGCCCGCATGCCCTTTTCCTGGATATTTTCCATTCCGCAACATCGGTCCCGAACCGCTTTCGAGGAGAACCGCCTGCGCACACGAAGCCAATTTTAAAGCACCAAAACGAGGGGGCTAAATCCAGATCAACATGCTTATTTTCATGGGATTACAAGGATCGGAAAACCGCCTCGCAGCCACCATCCGAAAAAGTCGCGAACCCGATTTCATTGGCTCTCCGGCACCCCTCAATCGCCCGTCTCACCCCCAAATCCCCAGATCCATGTAACTCATCCCCCCATCGGGGTATCCTTATAACTGCCCACCCCAGGTGTGATCTTCCAATGCCATCGTCAAACCTATTGAAAACTCTCAAAATCGCGTCGCTCCTTGCCCTGTCGGCAGCCGTCCTCGGCGCCGGAGACAGCGTTCTCCTCGACACCATGAATCAGGAGCTGCAGCGCAACTATCAGGCTCTGAAGCAAAAGGCCGATCCCGCGCCCTACTTCATGGCCTATGAAGTCTCCGACCTCGACACGCATGAGGTCGGCGCCACGCTCGGCGTCATCAACCTCTCGGAAAACGGCCATAACCGCTATCTCGACGTCACCGTCCGCGTCGGCGATCAGAAGCTCGATAATTACCGCCGCGTTCGGGGTGATCGCATTCAGTTCACCTCAGGCACGCCCGTCGCCATCGATGACGTTCCCGGCGCCCTCGCACCCCGCATGTGGCTCGAGACCGATCGCGTTTACCGCGCCGCCGCCGATCGCCTCATTCGCATCCGCACCAATCAGCAGGTCAAGGCCGCCGACCGCGATCAATCGAACGATTTCTCCCCCGCCGAAAGCTACAACCACACCGAGGCCACTTACCACGGCTCTTTCGATTCCGCCCACTGGACGCAAATGGCGCGCGACTGGTCCCGCGATTTCCGCAACTATCCCGACCTGCTCTCTTCCGGCGTCCAGGTCACCATGACCGGCGACAATCGCTATCTGGTCTCGACCGAAGGCACCCGCATCGAGCAGGGCCGCGGCTTTGCCCGCATCATTATCTCCGCATCGGGCAAGGCCAAAGACGGCATGGATGTCTCCGATTTCCAGACCTTCGAGGCCTTCGAGCCCACCGGCCTTCCTTCCGCCGATGTAGTCCGCGCCGCCGTGAAGAAGATCGGGGACAATGTGGAAGCCCTAATCACCGCGCCCACCGCCGAGCCCTTCGTCGGACCGGCCATTTTCTCCGGACGCGCCTCGGGCGTCTTCTTCCATGAGATCTTCGGCCATCGCATCGAAGGCCATCGCCAGAAGGACGAAGCGGAAGGCCAGACCTTTACCAAGAGCGTCGGCGAAAAGATTCTGCCGGAGTTTCTCTCCGTCACCTTCGATCCCACCCGCAAGCAGGCCGCCGGAATCGACCTCAACGGCTGGTATGAATACGACGACGAAGGCGTTCCTGGC
This sequence comes from Methylacidiphilales bacterium, assembly GCA_021272315.1. Lineage (GTDB taxonomy): Bacteria > Verrucomicrobiota > Verrucomicrobiia > Methylacidiphilales > UBA1321 > JABDGH01. Next base: position 2,970 of record JAJSLI010000152.1, read on the forward strand.
CAGCCCGTCAAGGCTGTCGAGAACGGTATCCTGCGCAACTTCCTCATGTCGCGGTCGCCCGTCGACGGTTTCGATCATTCGAACGGCCACGGCCGCCGCCAGCCCGGTCTTGAAGTCGTCTCGCGGCA
>JAJSLI010000094.1 GCA_021272315.1 Methylacidiphilales bacterium
TCCGCCAACCTGATGCCGGCCCGCGCTTCCCACGCCGCCGGTGAGATCACCCTCCCGCCGCTCGCCGCCTGGGCCGCCACCGCCGCCGTCGGCGCACTCCTGTTTCTCGCCGTGCTGCCCCATCTCGGCGTCATCATCAGCTCCTTCGCCGAACGGTGGTTCTTCACCGTTCTTCCGTCGAAGTACTCGACCCAATTCTACGCCGACGTCTTCACCGACGGCATCAACGCCCGCTTCGTCACCAACTCCCTCCTCTACTCCAGCCTGAGCGCCTTCCTCGACCTCGCCCTCGGCCTCATCATCGCCCATCTCCTGGCCCGCGAGACCTTTCGCGGCAAATCGCTGCTCGACGCCCTGGCCATGCTGCCGCTGGCGCTTCCCGGCCTTGTCCTCGCCTTCGGCCTGCTCGTGAGTTACAACCTCCGCGGCTGGGGCGAGTGGATCAACCCGCGCGTCAATCCCACCTTTCTCCTCGTCGTCAGCTACGCGCTGCGCCGCCTGCCCTATATTGTCCGCGCCGCCTACGCCGGTTACCAGCAGACCAGCCTCACGCTGGAGGAGGCCTCCGCCAATCTCGGCGCGGGCCGCTGGCGCACCTTCACTCGCATCACCCTTCCGCTCATCGCGCCCAGCCTGATCGCCGGGACCATCCTGACCTTTTGCTTTGCCATGCTCGAGGTCAGTGATAGCCTTATCCTCGTCGTCGAAGCCCGCTTTGCGCCCATCACGCGCGGAATTTATGAGATCATGGGACGGCCCAGTCCCGATTCCGCCGGGCTGGCCTGCGCCCTCGGCGTCTTCGCCATGGCCCTTCTTGGCGGCGGCCTGCTTCTCGGCAGTCGCCTGATGGGACGGCGCCTCGGTGGCTTCTTCCGCGTATGAAATTATTTTTGATTTTTACCCTGCTACTCGCCGGCCCGGCTTTCACCGCTTCCGCCCAGACCAACCCGGCAGCCACGCCCTCCACCCCCGCCGCCGCGCCCGCGCAGGCCACCTTGAGCGATCCCTTCAGCGATCCCCTCATCCAGCAGGTGGTGCAACGGCACAAAAAAGCGGTCGACGGAGACACCGCGGAAACCAAGTCGCTCACTACCGACCTTGAGAAGTGGACTAAAGAACAGCCCAATAATCACCTCCTCCAGGCCTACCTCGGCAGCGTCTACACACTCGACAGCCGCGATTCATGGTGGGGACCGAGCAAACTCACCTATCTCCAAAACGGCGGCAAGGAGCTGGAAGCTGCCGTCGCCGCCGATCCCCATAACCCCGCTGTTCGTTTCGTGCGCGCCATCGACTATTTCGAGCTCCCCGCCATCTTCGGCAAGCGCCAGACCGCCCGCGAGGATTTCCTGATTCTCGTCAAACAGGTCGAAGGGCTCCTCCCCAACGCCTACAAGCTCAATAACGAGACCCAGCAGGCCATCTACTACTACGCGGGCCTCAGCGACAAGCAACTTTCCCTGCCCAAGGAGGCGAAAGAGCTCATGGAGCGCGGCCTCAAGCTCGCGCCCAATTCCGACCTCAGCGTCAAAATCCGCGCTGAACTTTCCAACCTCGACTGATTTTCCCATGAATTACCAAGGCAAACGTTGGCGCACGATCTGGCGCAATGCCGACGATACCATCGGCGTCATCGACCAGCGCCTGCTGCCGCATCAATTCCAGACCCTCGCCCTCCGCACGATGGAGGAATGCGCCGAGGCCATCCGCAACATGACCGTGCGCGGCGCACCTCTCATCGGCGCCACCGCCGCCTACGGCATATGCCTGGCCATACGTGATGACTCCAGCGAGAAGTCGATTCATACCGCATTGAAAACACTTATGTTCACGCGTCCCACTGCGGTCAACCTGCTCTGGGCCTTGAACCAGATGCTGGCTGCGGTTTCGGCCCTTCCTTCCGAAAAACGCCTCGAACGTGCCTGGCAAAGAGCCGCTGAGATCTGCGACGAAGACGTGGAAACCAACGAAGCCATCGGACGCCACGGCCAAGCCATCTTCCGCGAAATTCTGGCCAAAAAACCGGACGGCTCGCGCCTCAACGTCCTCACCCACTGCAACGCCGGCTGGCTGGCCTGCGTCGATTGGGGCACAGCGCTTGCCCCCATCTTCATGGCCCACGACGCTGGTCTGCCGGTCCATGTGTGGGTCGATGAAACCCGGCCCCGCAACCAGGGCGCGTCGTTGACGGCGTGGGAGCTCAAGCAACACGGCGTCCCGCACACCGTTGTCGTCGACAACGCAGGCGGTCATCTCATGCAGCACGGCCTCGTCGATCTCGTCATCGTCGGCACCGACCGCACCACCGCCCAAGGCGACGTCTGCAACAAGATCGGCACCTACCTGAAGGCCCTCGCCGCCCGCGACAACGGCGTTCCCTTTTACGTGGCCCTCCCGAGTTCCACCATCGACTGGACCCTGCGCGACGGCCTCGCCGAAATTCCGATCGAGGAACGGAACGCCGCCGAAGTCACCCATCTGCGCGGCAAAACCGCCGACGGCGCGCTCGTCGAAATCCAGGTCACTCCGGACGGTTCGCCCGCCTCCAACTACGGTTTCGATGTCACGCCCGCCCGCCTCGTCACCGCTCTCATCACCGAGAAGGGCGTCTGCGCCGCCAGCGAGCCGGCCCTCAAAAAGTTGTTCGGAAGGTAGAGGTTGATTAAAAAGTCTGAGCTTCCCTAGATGCGGCGGTGCGGGTTCAATAGGGTCGAGACAAATGAAAGTCGTAGAAAAGCAAGAATCGAATACCCTGCTCAAGAGCGATGCTCCTTTTCACTCCTGGTACCGCTTTGTCCTCTCTTATCCGCCCCATTTGGTCCGAAAGTATGTTGAGGAGTTTGACCTCGGATCCGGAGACCTTTTATACGATCCCTTTTGCGGAACGGGGACAACTTTGGTGGAAGGCAAAAAGTTGGGCATTCGTACTGTGGGCAGCGAAGCCCATCCCTTCACTGCGATGGTCTCTCGCGTTAAAAGCAATTGGTCGCTGAAAACAGATCAACTCGAAGGTATTGCCCGGGAGATCGGACGGAAAGCCGAACAGGCCTGCAACAAGCATGGATTGCCTCCCTTGTCTTTCGTTACAAGCCTCTTGAGAGAAAAGCCTTCCGGCATGCTCAACGGGTATTCACTGGATGCTGACGAAGCCGGGATGATTCCAACAGGCTTTATGAGTGATCGCCCCCTCGGGCGGCTCTTGATCCTTCGCCACTGGATTGAAAAGTTGACAGAGCAGGAACCGCCGGCCCTTCGGGAATTTTTTTATGTCGCCCTGGCCCATGTTATTTCCAATGGCGCGGGCAACTTTTCCTTTGGTCCGGAGATTTACAAAACCAAAGCGAAAAATGATTACGATGTCCTGGGTCATTTCAGTCAACAAGTCGCCATCATGATTTCCGATCTTGTCGTGTCCAAAGATTGGCCGGGGCGAAAAATTTCAACCCGCGTCTACGAAGACGATGCCCGCGAGCTTTCCAAAATTCCACGGGGAATCACGTCGGTCATCACCTCGCCCCCCTACCCCAATGAAAAGGACTACACGCGCACGACGCGGGTTGAGTCCGTCTTGCTGCGATTCATGACCCATCGAAAACAATTGCGCGAGGTCAAACACAGCTTGCTTCGATCAAACACGAGGAATGTTTTTGTGGCCGACGACGACTTGAATGAAGTTGCCGGATTTGAATCCATTCGCCGGGTGTGCGAGCAAATTGAAGCCCGCCGGGTGGAGCTTAATAAAACCAGCGGGTTTGAGCGCCTTTATCACAAGGTCGTGGCACATTATTTCGGCGGCATGAAAAAACACTTCCGGAAACTCAAAAGTAAATTGGAGCCGGGAGCCAAGCTGGCTTACGTCGTGGGTGATCAATATTCATTCCTCATGGTGCCAGTCCGAACCGCCACTCTTTTGGCCGAAGTGGCGGAATCAGAAGGGTATCGCGTCAAAGGGATTGAATTATGGCGGGAAAGGGTGGGAACCCGGGTACGCAATGGGCTTGAAGCACAAAAAACGGTGCGCGTTCGCGAAGAAATCTTAATTTTGGAGATGCCCTGATGCCTGAATTACCGGATAATGCTTACGATCAGCTTTTGGTCTCTGTTTTCGAGAGCAAGTGGAGGTCGGGACTCAAGGAAATAACCTTTACCAAGGATGATTTGATCGATGCGGATGCTCGTCTTGGGCTGAGAATAAAAAATTTGGCTGACGTTCTCTACACCTATCGTTCCCGGCGGGCCTTTCCGGCTCATATTGCTGAGAAGGGCAATTGGATTATCGCGGCAAAAGGATCAGGCAAATACGCCTTCGTGAAGGTTACGCGGGAGGCACTTGTTGAAATCCCTTCCACCTTGAAAATTTTCCCGATCCCTTACGCCGTTCCGGAAATAGTGGCTTCAAATCTTGCCGATGACGAACAAGGATTATTGACCATAGTGCGTTATAATCGCTTGCTCGACGTCTTTACGGGACTGGCTTGTTTTCATTTACAAAGCCACATCCGCACACACGTCAAAGGCCATGGTCAAATCGAGATCGATGAGCTTTACGTGGGGGTGGATAAAGACGGACGCGGATATGCTTTGCCGGTCGAAGGGAAAGTGGCCGGTGAATCATTGGGAATTGATAAAGCCGTTGGTTTGACGTTATTTGCTTCGGCAAAATTCCCTAATCTTATTTGCCGACCTGTTGCCGTCCTGCGTCAGGCTCGGGATATTATCGCCTGTGTCGAGTTTGAACCGGCTAGTGACATAGCCAAAGTTTCGGTTCTGGACATCCGGCGGTACCAACTCGTGAGAGAGGAGAGAAAGCCTTTAAAGCCTTAGGCCTCTCCTTCTTGAATCACCAGTAATGGCCTCCCGCCTAACCTATCTCGCCGTTCTGGCCGTCTGGATCGCCGCTCTCTGGTTCGGGCTCGATTTCGCGGGCCGCGAACGGAAGCCTCCCGTCGCGCCGCCTGCCACCCAGATCGATTGGGTTGAATTTTTCACCGTCAACATTCTCCCCAGCCTGCCCGCCGCCGACGAATTTGACACGCCGCTGCGTCCGCCCGACGGCACGGGCGTGATCATCTCGATGCCCTTTGGGGAGCAGGGGCATCTCGGCGAGGACTGGATCACCGGCCAAGGTGACGTCACCCTCGGCGAGCCCGTCTATAGCGTGGCCGACGGCTGGGTTTCCGTCGCGCAGAATTTCGAGAGCGCCTGGGGAAACGTCGTCTTTGTCTGCTATCGCCTGCCCGAGGGCCGCTATCCGCCCTTTGTCGAAGTCATGTACGCCCAGCTCCAAACGATGGACGTGAAGCCGGGTGATTTTGTGAAGCGGGGCCAGCGCATCGGCACGGTCGGCAACGTCGACGGCCAATACCTGGCCCATCTCCATTGGGAGGTGAGGCAGACCGTCGGCCTCGGGCTTGGCGTCGCGTTCAACTCGCGCAACGACGGCTGGCTCGGCCCCAGCGATTTCCTCGCCGCCCACCGTGGCGACCGTTTTAAGGAGCCGCTCCTGGCCAAACCGCTCACGCCCGCGGAATTGCTCGAGGTGGAAAAGCCCGGCGGCGACAAGATTTGGGGCACCGATTTCTGATGAGAACCCAGCTCAAAATCAGCCCGGCGCGCGCCGCAATTCTCACTGCGGTTGTGTTTCCGAAACGAATTCCCGGTAAAGCGGATTATTTGCCAGCAATTGCCTGTAATTGTCACGCTGCGTCAGGATCACCTCGACATAATCACGCGTCGAGGGATAGGTAATCCTGTCCATGAAAGCGACGTGGTCCTGCGGATTCTGAGCGTCGACCCATCTCAGCGCGTTGCTCGGCCCCGCGTTGTACTCGGCCAGCGCGAACGTCACCGGGTCATCCGTCTGACTCCAGCGCCGGATCGCCCGGTTCAGGTACCAGGTGCCCGCCCGGATGTTGGTCGCCGGGTCGTAAAGATCATCCGGCTGGAAATTGGCGATCTTGTTCGCCTTTGCCCACATCCGGCCCACCTCCGGCGTCACCTGCATCAGGCCCCGTTCGTCCGCCATGCCGTGGGTCTGGGGATCGAATTTACTCTCCCGCCAGATCAGCGCCCGGATCAGGAACGGGTCCACGCCCGATTCCCGCGCCTCCTGCACGATCAGCGGATCGCACGGCCTCTCCTTCGGCTGATAATGCTGCCAATAAAGCGAGAGCACTTCTCCAGCCAGAGCGGCCAGTAAAACCACCACCACAAAAATGTAGGTCCAGCGCAAACGCACGCGATAAGTTCTTCTCTCGGTACTTAAAGCGCAAGATATTTGGGCAACAATTACCCCGCTTTAACGGAAGCCCGGACACCCTCTAGCGGGGCGGCGGAATCATGTGCGGGTCGGTCATCGGCGACGTCGCCATGTTCCACATATGCGCGACATTCTGCCAGTAAGCAAAGGTGATATCGTGACCGCCGAAGAGCCACAGCACCGCCGCGAGCCCGAGGAAAGGCCCGTACGGAATACGGGTCCCCCACGCGCCGCGCTGCCAGAAAATCAGCGCCAGCCCCAGGACCGAACCGACCATCGCCGAAAGCGGCAGAATCCATGTAATCGACGTCCCGCCGAGAAACGAGCCCATCGCGGCGACGAACTTCACGTCACCCATCCCCATCGCCTCCTTCCTGAAAACAAGCGTACCCAGCCAGGCTATCCCCAGCAGCGTCAGCGCCCCGGCCATGGCACCGGCCAGGCTCCAGGAAAATCCCTGGAGCGGCGTCGTCCGGTCCATCAGCGACGGGTGAATCGCGCAGGCCACGAACCCAGCCACGCATCCGCCCAGGCTGAACCGGTCGGGAATGATGTAGTGGTCCAGATCGATCAGGCAGGCCGTGGTCAAACCGCTGATCATGATCGCGTAAATCACCGCCGCCACCGGGTCAACCTCGCCGTATTTCAGCCAGAGCGCGAGGAAAAGAAACGCCATGCCCGTCTCGACCAGCCAATAGCGCAGGTCGATCCGCGTGCCGCAGCAGGCGGCCTTCCCGCGCAGCAGGGGCCAGCTCACAATCGGGATGTTGTGGTACCACGGGATCGGCGCCCCGCAGGCCGAGCAATGCGAACGCGGAGTCACGATCGACCGGTTCAGCGGGATGCGGTAGACGCACACATTCAGGAACGAGCCCACGCAGGCGCCCACCACAAACGCGGCGATGCTTTCAAGCACGCGAAGCAAAATTGGATCCATGGAATAAAAGCGTCAGCATGCCATCACCTTTCACCCGCGCGAAGCGGAAAATGCGCTTTCCAACGCTTTCCTCATAATATTCAGCGGCGCCTCCCTCCCCGTCCAGAGAGAAAAGGCCGCCGCGCCCTGGTGCAGGAGCATGCCCAGCCCGTCGCTCCACTTCGCGCCCGCCGCTTCGGCCTCCTGCCGGAATTTCACGCAGCCCGCGCCGTAAACCGTGTCGAAAATCAGCACTCCCGCCGGCAGGAGCCGCGCCGGCAGCACCGGCGGTGACTGCGGATCTAGTCCCGCTGACGTCGCGTTGACCACAACGTCCGCCTCTTTCATCGCCGCGGCCAGTTCCTCGTCGCGCCAGCCGATCGGGCGCAGGTTCCGCGCCGTCCGCGCCAGCAGCCCGGTCGAAAATTGCCCCTGGAGGTGATTCACCAGTTCCAACGCCCGCCCCGCCTTGCGGTTGGCGATGATCAGGAGCGGACATTTCTCAAGCAAGGCCTGCGTCGCGATCGCCCGGCCCGCACCGCCCGCCCCGAGCAGCAAAATCCGCAACTCGTCCGGGCCGCGCCCGAAAGCCTCGCGCAACGCGCGGCTCCAACCCACGCCGTCGGTGTTGTGGCCAACGAGCTTGCCCCCGTCATTCATCACTGTGTTCACCGCCCGGAACTGCTCGGCCGACTCGGCGCGCCGGTCGCACAGCTCATACATCCTCATCTTGTTGGGAATGGTGCAGTTCCATCCCCCGAAAGGCACCTGCCGCAACCGCCCCACCGCTCGTTCCAGCCCTTCCTCGTCCACGGCGATCCGGTAATAGCGCGCCTCGATCCCCAGGTGGTCGAACGCCGCCTGTTGCATCGCGGGCGAAAGCGAGTGATTGATCGGGCTGCCCAACACCGCGTAGGGCGTGGGAACCGACGGCAGGGAAAGAATCAGGTCAGGTTTCACCGGAAAGTTTATAAATTCTTTATGCTCACATCCCCGCCCTGTCGAGGGTGTTCATGAAAGACGCCTTTCTTCCGCCGACGGACGGCCAGCGGTCATTCCGTGCGGCAGTGCCCAAACGTGCCGCAAAAAAGTCGCGAAAAAGTCCGAAACGCTTTTCCTTCTGCGCGGATCGTGTATAAGTAAACTGGGCATGAACGATTCATCCTCCGTGGCAGGCGACTTTTTCCAGCACCGTCCGAAGGATGAGTGCGGCGTTTTTGCCGTCTTCGGCCATCCCCACGCGGCCGAGATCACCTTCTTCGGGCTCTACGCCCTGCAGCACCGCGGCCAGGAAAGCGCCGGCATCGTCGTCGCCGGCAACAAGGAACGCAAGTTCAAGACCCATCACGGGATGGGCCTTGTCTCCCAGGTCTTCAACGAGAAGGAACTCGCCAAGCTGCCCGGCACGCGCGCCATCGGCCATGTCCGCTACTCGACCACCGGTTCCAGCACCCTTGAAAACGCCCAGCCCATCGTCGCCGACTGCTCCCGCGGTCAGATCGCCGTCGGCCACAACGGCAACCTCGTCAACGCCAACCTGCTGCGCGATGAACTCGAGGCCGAGGGCGCCATCTTCAAGACCACCGTCGACAGCGAGGTCATCCTCCACCTCATGGCCCAGCCCACCAACCACCTCGGCGACAGCATCCTCATCCAGGCCCTCTGCAAGGTCAAGGGCGCCTTCTCCCTTGTCCTGCTCAGCGAGCGCGAAATCATCGGTGTGCGCGATTCCCTCGGCTTCCGCCCGCTCTGCATCGGCAAGGTCGACAACTCCTGGCTCCTTTCGAGCGAGAGCTGCGCCTTCGACATCATCCCGGGCGCCAAATTCATCCGCGACGTCGAGCCCGGCGAAATCGTCGTCATCGACGAAAGCGGCCTCCGCTCCTACAAGCCCTTCGTTGCCAAGGATCATCTTGGCTTCTGCATCTTTGAATACGTCTACTTCGCCCGGCCTGACAGCACGCTCGAGGGCGCCAACGTCAGCGCCGTCCGCACCAACATGGGCCGCGAACTCGCCCGGCTCCACCCCGTCGAGGCCGACCTTGTCATCCCCGTCCCCGACTCCGGCAATTACGCCGCGCTCGGTTTCAGCGAGGAATCCGGCATTCCCTACGACCACGCCTTCGTCCGCAATCACTACGTCGGACGCACCTTTCTCAATCCCTCGCCGTTGGCGCGCGAATTCGGCGTCAAGGTGAAGCTCAACATCATCAAGGAGCGGGTGGCCGGCAAACGCATCGTCGTCGTTGACGACTCCATCGTCCGCGGCACCACCGCCCGCGCCCGCGTCATGAATTTGCGCAACGCCGGCGCCAAGGAAGTCCACATCCGCATCAGTTGTCCCCCCCACCGTTTCCCCTGCCACTACGGCATCGACTTCCCCGATCCCGCCGAACTCATCGCCAACCAGCTTTCGCACCAGGAAATCGCCAAATATCTCCAGGCCGATTCCCTCGGCTACCTGGACGAGGCGGGCATGGTCCGCGCCACCGGCCGCGGCGAAAATAAATTTTGCATGGCCTGCTTCAACCAGAAGTATCCCGTCCCGGTCACCCCCGACATCGACAAGCTCATCCTGGAACGGCGTCGCGAACGCGCCGAATCGCTCGTCTTCGCCGAGGATACCGCCCCGCGTCTCTTCAGCGGGAAGATTTGAATGTAGCGGCGGTCGGCGCCAGTCCTGACCGAAGCTGAAGGGACCGTCGCACTCTAAATCTCCAACTGTGCGACTAACGCCCTCATATCCTCCGGCAGCGGCGCGGTAAACGTCCGCACCGCGCCGTCCCACGGGAAACTCAACTCGTGCGCGTGCAGCGCGTGCCGGGGCAGCCCCAGCACCCGCTCATGCTCCGGTGTCCAGCCCTCGGCGATGAATTTCAAATAAAGATTCGGGTCGGGCCCGTAAATTTTGTCCCCGATGACGGGATGGCCGAGATGCGCCAGGTGCACCCGCAACTGGTGCAGCCGTCCGGTGTGCGCTTGGAGCCGCAGCAGCGACAGGGGCCGCGCATCCGGCCCGCTGACCGCCACGCGCCAGAACTCGGTCCGCGCCGGGGCCGATTTGCGGCCCTGCGGATCGTCCGCCGCCAAGACGCCCTGCCGCAGCCAGATCGGATTCTCCGCGGAAATGCCCAGCCGCCCGATCGGCGCGTCGATCACCCCGTGTTCCGCTTCGACCCGGCCCGAGACGAGCGCGAGGTAAAGCTTGCCCACCTGCCGCCGCATGGTCAGCGACCCAAGCCGCGACGCCGCCTCCGGCGAACGCGCCACCAGCACCGTTCCGCTCGTCTCGCGGTCAAGCCGATTGGCCAGCGCCACGAATTCGCCCGGAAACTTTTCCCGCAGCCAGCCCAGAAGGGATGGCTGACCGTCGGGCCGCGTTGGGTGCGAAATCAGGTCCGTCGGCTTGGCCACCACAAGGAAATCGCGCTCCTGCGCGAGGATCGCCGGTTCGGGTGTCGTCGTCATGCGGGTTCGGGTTTGCGTTGGAAATGGAAAAGTTTACGCTGAGGATGATGAGCCAGCTTCAATTGACTCTCTCCCTTGCCTTGGTGTTGCTTCTGGCGCCGATGGGTTCCCTCCGGCTTTCAGCTGACAATGCCACCAACAGCCCGGACGGCAACACGGCGACCGCCACCGCCTCCGGCAACGCCTATATCCACGGTTACACCGGCTTCACGTTCCCACTCAACGTCGGCCCGTTCAAGCGGGTGCAGGTCACGCCCTTCAACGCCAATGCCAGCGACGTCGGCATCGATTACAACAACGATCCGTTGACCGCCCACGTTTCCGTCAACATCTACCCGGCCAAGGGCCCCCTCCAGGCCCACTACCAGCAATGCCGCGACCAGGTCGCCCAAGTCCATCCCGACGCCAAGCTCGTCGAGGAAAAACCGGTTACGCTCAACAAGGCGGGCGCCACCTACAACGGCTATAGCGCCCTCTTCACCTTTCAGGGCAAATTCGCCGCCGACACCGAGCAGCAGCTTCTCACCAAGCTCATCGTCTTCCAGTACGGCGACTACTTCGTCACCTACCGGGTCAGCTATACCGGGGACAACCGCGCGGCAAACGAAAAGCTGATCGACGACTTCATCCAAAACCTCGATTGGCCGCCGCCAACCCCGGCCACGCCACTGGCTACTCCCTCGACCACACCACTGGCTACGCCCCCGGCTCCTTCAACCACACCTTGATAGCAATGGTGAATTGATGTCCCGCAGGGACAATTGAGCTTAGCCCGGCGATTCATCGCCGGGTTGGCCATCGTCGTTTGAGGCCCGGAGGGCCGGAAAGAAATTAGCCGGTGGCGCAGCCACCGGTTTAGCCCGCAAGGTCAACCGCCCCGGATGGGGCGGCGGATCAATCTGCCTCTCAGAGATTCCACCGCCCCTACGGGGGCGGGTCCTTTTTCTCGCTCCCAAGCCATTTCCGGCGGTGAAATCACCGCTGGCAAAACGTCATTCTGAGACAACCAAACCCTGCGGGTGTTTTGGGCGCGGGATGAACTGAATTTTGACGGAATTACCAAATTTGGACCAAATTAACGGAATTTTTTTAACAGGAAGACATGAAAGCATGAAAACAGGAGAAACGTATTTTAATCAATTCGGCCTGCCTTTCCCAATCCTGTTAATCTTGTTAATCCTGTCTAAAAGTCCGCCAGCCTTCCAATCCTGTTAATCTTGTTAATCCTGTCTAAAAATCAGCCCGCCTTCCAATCCTGTTAATCTTGTTAATCCTGTCTAAAATTCGGGAAAAAGGGAGGTTCATGAGGAGCAAACGGGCAATTCGATTCGCTTTTGCACCGCCCCGCAGATAAAATTAAACCCGTGCCCACCGTCAACGAACCCGTCGCCGCGGTCATTGTCGGACTGCTCCTGAGCCTTTCCGCGGGCGTCCGCATCACCCTGCCGCTGCTCGCCCTCAACCTCCTCGCCCTCGATCACCTCGTCACCCTGCCCGCGAACCTGGCTTGGCTTGGCAGCGAGCCGACGCTGATCATCGTCTCCGTGGCCTGCGTGGCCGAAACCGTCGTCCATTACATCCCCGCCGCCGGCACGTTCCTCAAGGCCGCCGCCACGCCACTGGCCTTTGTCGCGGGCACGCTGCTCATGGCCGTCCCGTTGAGCGGCCACAACCCGCTTTACCAGTGGACCCTGGCCGCTTTCCTCGGCGGGGGACTCTCCACCCTCACCCATATCGGCCTCACCGGCACGCGCGCCGCCGGCGAACCGGCCAACGTCGCCTCGCTCGGCCTCTTCGGTCTCGTCTGGAACACCGGCGAACTGCTCGTCTCGCTCATACTCGCCGCGCTGGGCGGACTCTGTCTCGTCGCCGGTTGGGCCGCCAAAGGGATCGGCCTTGCCGTCCTCGCCGCCCTGATCCTCAGCCTGCTGCTTGTCGCCGGCCTCCGTTTCGCCCGCGCGCCCCAAACCGCCTCGCGGGTTTGAGCCAAGGTACCGAGCGCCGCTTCATCTAGCTTTGCAGCTTCTAGCTTTGCAGCTTCTTCACCAGGTCGCGGACGACGGCGGCGCGGGCCACGGCGGAAAAGACCACCTCGGCATCGTCGCTCGCTGCGCTCGAAAACTCGATATTGCCGTAGCCGAGAAAGTTCATGTCGGCGGCGATGCTCCGGATGTCCTGGATGCGCAGTTCGCGCGATTTCCGGTCAAAGATGCCGGTCTCGATGCTGACGCGCTTGTTCGTCACCGCGTAGCGGGTGACCTTCCGGTCGAAGAAGACGTAGAGAAAAATGAGCAGGGCAACCGGCAACGGGCTCAGGTCGACGAGCAGGGGCAGTTGGAAGAAATAGTAGAGGCCGACCGGGGCCAGAATCAGAACGACGGCGGGCAGAAGCCACCATCCCCATTTCCACCAGGTGGGATGGCCCGTCCAGTGGACCTGCTCCGGCACGGATGGCGCCTGGGCGACCGGCGCGACAGTCGGGGAATAGGGCACGTCCGGCCCGCGCGCTCCGGCCAATTCATAGGGTGGAAGCACCGTGGTTTTCTGATGAAGGGGATCAGCGGACGCCGGCTCGATCTGGGATATGATGTCGCCCAGCGGCTGCCAGTCGGCCTTGCCCTCCTGCCAGTAGAGGGTCAGGGCCGTGATTTGTCCCGCGCCCCACATCGACTGGACCTGCTGGAGTGTGTAGGGACCGGCCTGCGCCTCATTCAGCCAGAGGTAGTACATGACTCCAAAGGCTAAGCACAAATTTACCGGCTGACTAGATCAGGCTGAAAAATGGAAATCCGGTACTTCTTGTTTCTTTTGCCTCAATCGTGATCGTGAGTAGATTCTTAGCCCTATGAGCACTCCTACGACTTTGAAACCCGACGCGGCGGCTGGTGGAACCTTTACCCTTGGAGGCGATCTCCCCGTACGCCGGCTCGGATTCGGCGCCATGCGGATCACCGGCGAGGGCATTTGGGGCGACCCGAAGGACGTGGAGGGGGCGAAGCGCCTTCTGCGCCGCGTCGTCGACCTGGGCATCGACTTCATCGACACCGCCGACTCCTACGGCCCGGAAGTCAGCGAACGGCTCATCGCCGAAGCGCTTTATCCCTATCCAAAAGGCCTCGTCATCGCAACCAAGGGCGGCCTCACCCGCCCCGGGCGGGGAGAGTGGGCGCCCGTGGGCCGGCCCGAGTACATCCGCCAGTGTGTCGAGCTGAGCCTGCGCCGTCTGCGCGTCGACCGCATCGATCTCTACCAGTTGCACCGCATCGACCCGAAGGTGCCGGCTGAGGAAACGCTGGGCGCGCTCAAGGATTTTCAGAAAGCCGGAAAAATCCGGCACATCGGCCTTTCGGAAGTCTCCGTGGCCGAAATCGAACGGGCGAAAAAGACGGCCCCCATCGTCAGCGTGCAAAATCTCTACAATCTCGGCGACCGCAAACACGACGACGTCGTTGATTATTGCGAGAAGCATCACCTGGGATTCATCCCGTGGTTTCCCGTCGCTGCGGGCGAACTGGCCCGTCCGGGCGGCCCGCTGGATGCGGCGGCCAAGCACCACGGCGCAACGGTCAGCCAGATTGCCCTCGCGTGGCTGCTCCACCGCTCGCCCGTCGTGCTGCCGATCCCCGGCACCTCTTCCATCGCCCACCTGGAAGAAAACACCGCGGCCGCCTCGCTGCGTCTCGATGCGGACGAATGGAAGGCCATCGAAAAAACGCTGCGGTAAATCCGGGCCATGCCGGCGGTTTAACTTCCTTCTCGCGCTTTCTTATAGTTTAGTGGCGCACCCGCGAGTCCTATTCCCCTTGAATCTCGAGTTCGCGTTACGTATCTTTCCCTGATGACCGCTGGCCAAATCATCCACGAGATCGAAGCGCTCCCCATCGAAGAGCAGCGTGAGGTTTTGTCCCGGCTGCAGAAGCGGTTTGAGGATCAGGAAGCGACCGCAGCCAAGGTCACTTATGCCGATGGGGGTGAAGTGATGCGGGTTGCCGACCGTATCTTCACGGAGCGGGCCGATCTCTTCAAAAAGTTGGCCAAGTAGGTTTCGTGAAAATGCCAAAGTTTTTGGACACGGAGAGTGTCTTCAAACTCCACGCTGTCTCCTTGCGACGGTTTGGCGGGAGCGAAGGCGTTCGCGATCTCAACCTGATTGAATCGGCGCTCGGCGCGGCCATGAACACATACCACTATGGCAACGGCGATGTTTTTGACATCGCAGCCTCGTACGCTTTTCATTTGGCGCAGGCCCAGGCGTTCCTCGACGGAAACAAACGCACGGCCGTGGTAACAGCATTGGTATTCCTCGAAATCAACGGTATCATGAAAACGCCCGACGATGCCCGCCTCTACGACGCCATGATCGCCATCGCGGAAAGACGGCTCGACAAGGCCGGGCTGGCTGAAATTTTCCGGCAGGCGGCGGTTTAACTTCCTTCTCGCGCCATCTTATAGTTTAGTGGCGCACCCGCATGGCCACGACCGAAGAAATGAACGAGATGTACCGCTGGACCCGGTACGTCTACGACCTCACCCGCAAGTATTACCTGCTCGGCCGCGACCGCCTGCTGCGCGAGATGGAGTTGCGCCCGGGCGACCGCGTTCTCGAAATCGGCTGCGGCACGGCGCGCAACCTCATCCGCCTCGCCCGGCAGCGGCCCGACGTCCAGTGTTACGGCCTCGACGTCTCGACCGAAATGCTCGCCACAGCGGCAGCCAAGGTAAAAAACCGCGGCTTGGAATCGCGCATCGTTCTGCGCCACTGCTTCGCCGAGCAGCTCGATCACAAGGCCACCTTCGGCCTCGACGAACCCTTCGACGCCGCCTTCTTTTCCTACTCGCTCTCCATGATTCCCACCTGGTCGCAGGCCCTTGACGCCGCGCTGGCCAACCTCAAGCCCCGCGCGGCGTTCTACGTCGTCGATTTCTGGGACCAGGCCGGACTTCCCCGGTGGTTCCGCGTCATCCTCCAGCGCTGGCTCGACCTCTTCCACGTCCATCACCGGCCCGAACTGCTCGACCATTTGCGCGAACTCGACGCGCGGGGCGTCGGCAAGCTCACGCTCGAATCGGTCGCGGGCCGATACGCGTACCTCGCCACGTTTCGAAAATCGTAGCGAACTTGGCTCCTGTTGGGGAGCGGGTTCATGCAGCTTAATCGCAAGACTGCCTTTGGTTGTGTCAAATCCAGCCAAGGACCCGATCGGCAAGCAGTTGCTTTCAAACGTGTAATCATGATGCCGTGAAAAGTTTGAAACCTATTGGATTTAAGCAAGTCTAAGCTTGTACCATGAAAATAACTCCTCTTCGCACGGTTGCGCTGGCTTGCGTGGCCGGCGCGCTCCTGTTCGCTGGTTCAAACCAGGCTTCCGCGTCCGTCGGTGTCAGCATCCAGGTTGGAGGGCCTCCTCCTCCTCCGCCACCAAACTACTACCACCAATGGGCGCGTCCCTATCCCGGCGCGGTCTGGATCGCCGGCCATAATGAATGGATCAACGGACGCTGGGTCTGGGTCGGCGGTTATTACGCCTATCCGCCTCGTCGTGGCGCCGTCTGGGTGTCGGGCTATTACCGTCACGGTTACTGGCACTCCGGCTACTGGCGCTGACCGGTTTGCCTGATTATCAGGTGCAAAAAAACATGCCGGTGCGCCGTCCCACTCGACGCGCCGGCAGATGGTTGGCGATCAAAACAGGATTTTGACGCCGGTGAAGACGTCAAGCGGTCTGGTAAAAAATGGAAGTCGAGACCGCTGGAAAATCGGGTATGGTGAAGCTCATGCTCTCCGCGCCGCTGCGACTACACGCCCAAGTTTTCAGTTTTGGGGTGCAAAGCAACCTGATTTACCGCTGGAATTTTCTGCTGCGTGTGGCGGTGAGTTTTGTGCCGCTGCTCGGGTCGGTCTTCCTGTGGAACGCGGTGTTCGCCGGGCAAAAGGGATTCGCCGGCTACACGTTTTCAAGCATGGTGGCCTATTTCATCACGCTGATCCTGATTGATGCGGTGACGGTCCCAAACGAGGACGATTTCCAGATCGCAGAGGACATCCGTGAAGGGCAAATCAACGCGCTGCTGCTCAAGCCCCTGGAGTACCGGCTCTACCGGTTTCACCTCTTCGCTTCGGCGCGGATCGTGCACGCCGCGTTCGCTCTCGTGCCGCTGGCGCTGGCGATGATCTGGCTGGGGCGTTACTTTGCCGGGCTGCCGTGGCTGGAAAACTTGCCTCTGGCGCTGCTGGCTACGGTGGGCGCGGCCTTGATCCAGTTCTTTTTTTGTTTCGCGCTGGCGATGATCGCCTTCTGGATTCTCGATATCGGGAGCGTTACGTTCATCATCTACTCAGTGGAATTCCTGCTCAGCGGCCACATTTTCCCAATCGATGCGTTCCCTGCCTGGCTGCAAATTGTTTGCCTTCACCTTCCGTTCGCGTACGAGACGTTTTTCCCAGCGGCGATTTTGATTGGGCACGTACAGGGCTCCGCGATGGTAACGGGATTTATCTGGCAGTGGGCCTGGATCGGTTTTTTCTACGTGTTGAGCGGGGTGCTGTGGAAAAGAGGGTTGCGACAGTATACAGCAGTTGGTGGATAACTTTCACTCCGGCAAATTTCACCTCCGGTAGAGTTGTGAACAAGCGGTGAAAAAGAAAGGGCAAGTCGGGGCTTTATGCGGATTGAAAATTGCTCAAGAATCAGAATCCGCTTTTTTCCAAAACCATTATGATCATGCCCGCTTCTCCTTCCGCGAATCCGAAACCCACCACCAAACGGAACCGTACGATGTCCGCCGGAGAGGCGCTCTCCCCGACGGTACTCTACAGCGCCGAGGCGGAGAAAGCCGTGCTTGGGTGTATGATGGCGCAGCCGGCGGAGGTGATCGACGAGGCGACGATGACGCTGAGCAAGGAGGATTTTTTCGTTCCGGCGCACCAGGAAATTTTTGCGGCGCTTCGCGAGATGCACAACGCGACGCAGGCCATCGATGTCATGACCGTGCACCAGTGGCTGACAGACCGCAAGATGGCTGAGGCGGTGGGCTCACCGGGTATCCTGGCGGAATTGCTGGTTGGCTTTGCCACGCACCTTAATGTGGGCTCGTACATCCGGATCGTGAAAGACAAGAGCCTGCTGCGGTGCCTGCAACTGGCCTGCTCGACGATCGTCTCCGACATCGCAGAAATGCCCGACTCGGTACCCTCGGTTCTGGATCGGGCCGAAACCGCGATTTTCCAGGTAACAAACCAGGGGCTGACCAACTCGACGGTGACGGCGCGCGAGGAGATCGACCGGGCGATCACGCTGATCGAGGATTTCCAGGGCCGCAAGGGCCGTCTGCTCGGGCTGCAAACCGGTTTCAAGAAGCTCGACGAACTGACGGCAGGCTGGAAACCGGGCGAGATGATCGTGCTGGCAGCGCGCCCCGGCCAGGGCAAGACGGCACTGGCGCTGACCTTCGCGAAGCATGCGCTCGAAGAGCGTTACGACGAAGCATCCGATGCCTGGAAAAAGCCAGGGCACCCGGTGGGCCTCTTCAGCCTGGAAATGACGAACGAGCAGTTAATGCTCCGCATGCTGGCGGCGTACGGAAGCGAAAGCCTGCAGCGAATCCGGCAAGGCGATCTCGATGAACATTCGCTGCAAAAATTGCGCATGGTTGCGCAGGACATGAAGGAGTGGCCGCTTTATCTGGACGACTCCTCGTTCCTGACGATCAACCAGCTTCGGGGCAAGGCGCGGCGGATGAAGGACCGGTTCGGAATCGAACTGTTGGTGATCGATTATCTGCAACTTCTGCGGTCGGAATCGGCACAGGCCAAGGACAATCGGCAGAATGAGGTGGCGGAAATTTCACGCGGAATCAAGGCGCTGGCAAAAGAGTTGGCGATTCCGATCATCATCCTTGCGCAATTAAACCGGCGTTCCGAGGAGGCGAAGGCCGAACCGGCCCTGCATAACCTGCGGGAATCTGGCGCCATCGAGCAGGACGCCGATGTTGTACTCTTGCTGCACCGTCCAGACATGGAGAAGGACCAGGACGGAAACGAGCAGCAACAGGGTCCGATTATTTCTTATTTCTTGAACATCGCCAAGCAACGCAATGGCCCCACCGAGCGGCTCAATATCAACTTCCATGCGCCATACACGCGGTTTGACGATCCACTGCGACACGAAACACGTGCGCGATCTTAAGTAATATTAATTATATTACTATACTATTCAGGGTTTTGAATTTCTTGTCTTGATTTCTTGGTTAATCGTACGACACTGTGTGAACCACAGTGCCCCCCAAACGAACACCCACAGCACGAGCCCGTTTGGTCGCTGCCTTAACTGAAGAAATTCTTAACAGTCCAGAACCATCGGCTTTCCCGATTGAGAGTGAGCATCAACTCTGTCGGCGATTTAATATTAGCCGTGTTACGGTACGCTTGGCGTTGAGCGATTTGGAGAACCGTGGTCTCATCTATCGCAAACATGGCAAGGGGACCTATGCGCATGGACGGTCAACCCGGGTGCACCGCCACATCGGCGTCTTGATGAAGTCAACGATGGCGGCGGAACACCGTCCGATTACGGAGATTTTGCGGGGGGTACAAATGGCGCTGGTGCCCTTGCGCTCGGCTCTGCTCCTCATCAGCACATCCCCGGAACAATGGCGACCGGAAAAGGCAAGCAGTCTGGGTGGAGTCATCGTGCTGCCGCACGATATGTCGGTGGCGGAGCTTGAAATCCTAAAGGCCAGGAACCTGCCGTCTTTAATCATGGGGGAATCGGATTTACCGGGACCACACGTTATGTTCGGGCAACGGGAAGCGGCGCGGCGCATGACCGAACAATTGCTGCAACAGGGGCACCGGCAAATCGCGCTGTTGAGCGGTTTTGACCCCTGTCTCGACGAGCCCAAGCGCCGGGGAGTTCACGACGCCCTGAAGGAAGCGGGGATCGACCCGACGCAAGTGCCGGAAATCTCATCGCACAACTCCGAGGGCGATATTTTCCCCGCAGCCAGCGAGGTGTTGAAACTGAGGCCGCGCCCGACGGCGGTGGTGGCATTCGATGACAGCCTGGCTTCGATCCTGAGCTTTCAGGCAAGGCGTATCGAGGGGATCAAGATACCGGAAGAGATAAGCCTTGTGAGCTTTCACGATTGGCCCTACCTCAATTTCATCGAACCCGCGCTCCATACTGTGCGGTTCGATTTCTTCACCGCGGGACTAAAAGCGGCGGAAGCGTTGAGCCAGGCATCCCTGACGGGACAGCCGGTTGCCAACCTGATATTCCAACCCACGTATCGCCTAGGTCAAACGATCGGGCCGGTGGGAAGAAGCGCTTAAGACGGAGTCACCGGTCGGTTTTTCAGAAAGGCAAGAACCTCGTGGAGGGAGGCACAGACATGAGTCGCCTGATCATGCGGGGGCGCTAGGTCGGGAACCATGATGACATCCATGCCGGCGGTTCGGGCAGCTTGGACGCCGGGCCATGAGTCTTCAAGCACGAGGCATTGGGCGGGGGATTGTTGCAATTGGCCAGCGGCGAAAAGGAAGATGTCCGGCGCAGGTTTCCCACGGGCGACGTCGTCTCCTGTGACAATGATGTCGAAACGCAGGGCCAGTTCTCCGAGTTTTTGAAGCGCGTTCAATTTCCGGCTCGAAGTTGCGACAGCTTTGCCGATTCCGGAGGCGTCGATGAAGTGGAGAAGTTCCAAAAGGCCCGGTTTTCGAGGAACGGGATGTTGTTCGATATGACGGGCCCAGTGGAAAGCGATGTGTTCGCGCATGGACTGGAAGGGAAAGCCGGAGCCCAATTGCTCCAGCAAGATGGCGTCACAATCGGCTTGAGTGCGACCGACCAAACGATTGTATAATTCGTCGTTGATGGGGTAACCGAGTTCGTCGCCGGACTTTCGCCACATGGAGCGGGCAAGGGTTTCGGTATCGAGCATGAGACCGTCCAGATCGAAGATGATGGCGCCGTACGTGCGAGAGGAAGTCATGGCAAGAAAGGACGGCCAAGGGCGCAGCCGCTCTATCAAAACTGAAGATAGGTGGAGGTCTTAAGACCCTGCTCGTACGATTCGAGCAGACGCATCCCTTCATTGGGCTTGAGGACGTCAGACTTGATCGCGCGGTCGATCTGCTCCTTCATGGCGCGCTCAAGCATGGCGGCATGGTACTGAACATTGCCCAGGACCTCAGAGATGGTGCTGCCGGGGATGGTCTCCTCGATGTAAAAACCGGTCTCCTCGTCGGGATCGAGGAAGATATGGGCTTCGTTGACCCGCCCGAACAAGTTGTGGAGGTCACCAATGATATCCTGGTAGGCACCGAGAAGAAAAATGCCGAGGTAGTAGGGCTTGCCGTTGAGGGCATGCAGCGGAAGGGTCAGGCGGACTTCGACTTCGTCCTCGCTGTCGATGAACTTGCTGATTTTGCCGTCGGAGTCACAGGTGATGTCGACCAAGGTGGCATGATGTTCCGGGGCCTCGTTGAGACGATGAATCGGCACGATAGGGAAAAGCTGGCCAAGGGCCCAGTGATCAAGCAGCGATTGGAAGACGGAAAAATTGCAGAGGAACTGGTCACCGAGGGAATCCTTGAGTTGGTTGATCTCCTCGGGGATTGATTTGGAACTGCGGAAATTGGCCACGACCGCTTCGGCGATTTCCCAGAAAAGCGTCTCGACTTGGGCCTTGGTGGCAAGATCGAGAAGGCCGAGGTCGAAACGGGCCTGGGCGTCCTCCTTGATCTGGACAGCGTCGTGGAAGTGTTCGCGGCGGTTTTTCCGGTTGAGGGTAGCGCGGAGTTCGAGGAGATCGGCGACCGGCTTGGCGGGCTTGATGCCTTCGGGAAGGGCGAAGCGCTTGGCCTTGGTCTTTTCGATGACGCCGAAGATATCGACGATCAAAACAGAATGGTGGGCGACGATGGCGCGCCCGCTTTCGCTGATGAGCGTCGGGTGCGGGACTTTTTCCTCGTTGCAAACATCGGCGACGTTGTAGACGACGTCGCGCGCGTATTCGGCCAGGGTGTAGTTGGTACTGCTGTCGTAGGCCGAGCGGCTGCCGTCGTAGTCGACGCCGAGGCCGCCCCCGACATCGAGATAGTCGAGAGGGAAGCCGAGCAATCGCAATTTGGCATAATAGCGGGCGGCCTCGCGGACGGCGCGCTTGACCGTCTGGATGTCAGGAATCTGCGAACCAATGTGGAAGTGCATGAGCCTGAGGCAATCTTCCATCTGGTGGGCCTTGAGCAGTTCGGTCGCTTCTATCACTTCGCTGGTGGAGAGACCAAACTTGGCGTTCTCGCCGCCCGAGGTGGCCCATTTGCCCGAGCTTTTGGCGAGAAGCCGGATACGGATGCCCACGATGGGCCGCACGCCGAGTTGCTGGGAAACCTCGATGATGGCTTTGAGTTCCTCAACCTTTTCCACGACCATGATGATCGTCTTGCCAAGCTTGCGCCCGAGAAGGGCCATTTGGATGTAGAGCTGGTCCTTGTACCCGTTGCAGATGAGAAGGCATTCGGGATCGCGGAGGATGGCCAGGGCGGCGAAGAGTTCCGGCTTGCTGCCGACCTCAAGGCCGAACTTGTAGGATGCGCCGGCATCCATGATTTCCTCCACGACTTCGCGGAGCTGGTTGACCTTGATCGGGAAAACACCACGATAGGGCGCCTGGTAGCCGGCCTCGGCGATGGCGGCGCGAAATTCCTCGTTCAGGACCTGGACGCGGTGGCGAAGCAGGTCTTGGAAACGGAGCAAAAGCGGTAACGTGAGGCCGCGACCGCGGGCCTCTTCGACGACAGCCGTGAGATCAAGCGCGGGGCCTTGGTCCTGAATGGGACGGACGGTCATGTTGCCCGCGTCGTTGACGCCAAAGTAGCCGTTTCCCCAGCGCGCAATGTTGTAAGTTTGCAGCGCGCAGGCGACATCCCACGGTTCCGGCGTATTTCCCATTGGCTTTCTATAAATGTTGCAAATTTTTTTGCAATGCAGGGACGAGATTATTTTGTGACAAACTGAGGACGGATAGAAACGCGCTGGTCGAAATTATCACTTCCAGTGGCCGGGATACCAGTAACCGTCATCGTAATGGCCGGGTACCCAGTGGGCATTGGGACGGGGAACCGGAACAAACGCACCTTCGATCCAGACCCAGCCTCCGCCCATCCATTCGAAGTGGCCTTTGATCCAAATGATGGCGTTGTCGTTGGGGCTTTGCAATTGATGACGCGGTGGCGATTGAGGCGGGGGGCCCGGAACCGGGATGCGGGCGGGATCGTCGGCAAAAGCCCGAATGAATCCGGTCAGTACGAATGCCAGAATCGCGCCCATCAGCACGACCCGGCTAAAAAAAATGATCTTCATGAAAAAAGTCAGACGGTAAACCGGATTGCTTTTACCCTACCTTATGGCACAAGCCAATCTGGAACTCATGCGGATAGTGTCTCAAAAACTTCACTTCACCCGGTCGGGCAGACTTGGCTGTAATTGTTTGATCTGCTCGGCGGCATCGCGGTGGCACACCAGGATGGCGTCTTCCGTCTCGATCACAATCAGGTCCCTCACGCCACAGAGAGCGATGAGCCGTTTCTTTGCCACCGCGATATTCCCCTGCGAATGATACGCCACCACCTCTCCGCGCACCGTGTTGCCGGACGCGTCCTTCGTCAGGTGCGAGGGCAGAGCCGTCCAGCTCCCGACATCGTCCCAGTCGAAACGCGCCTCCGTCACCGCCACCTGCGCCGCTTTTTCCATGATGGCATAATCGACCGAAATCTTCGGCAGCGCCGGGAATTTCTTCTTCAGATACGCCTCCCTGTTTTTCTTCGGAAAGGCCTCGATGAACGCGGCTAGCTCCGGCTTGAGCCGCCGCGCCTCGCGCAAAAAAGTTTCTACTTTCCAAAGGAAAATCCCCGCGTTCCAAAAATAGCGCCTGCTTTTCAGGTAGGTTTTCGCCCGAGTCGCGTCCGGCTTTTCGACGAACCGTTTGACACGAAAAAACGGGCACGCCGCCGTGCTTTCCGGCAACGGCTCCGCCGCCTCAAGATACCCGAACCGCGTCGAAGGATGATCGGGCCTGATGCCGAATGTCACGATTGTCCCAGTCTTCGTTGCCAGTTCCGACGCCGTGCGCAATTGCGTCGCGAAAGCCGCCGTGTCCTTGATCAACGCGTCCGCCGGAAGGAAAACCACCACCGCCTGCGGGTCCAGGCTTCGCACCAGCGCCGTTCCCAGTGCGCAGGCCGGCGCCGTATCGCGCTTCGCCGGTTCTGCGATGAACTGTTCCGGCTTCAATTGCGGCACCGCCGCGCGACACGCCTTGATCTGCGCACGGTGGGTCAGGACAAAAATATGACTCGCGGGTAGCGCCCGTTTCACGCGCCGCACCGTCTCTTCCAGCAGCGTCCGCTTCGACAACAGCGGCACCAGGTGCTTCGGCGTCGCCACGCGGCTCAACGGCCAGAAACGCTCGCCGCTACCTCCGGCCATGATGCAGGCATAAAAGCTCATATTCTATTTTGTAAGTATACCGTGACTTGAGCTTTAACCTGCGGGCCCTACTTTGGCAAGAAGCAGCCCGCCGAAATCTTCCTCCATGGTCCGCTTCTTCCTCCGCTATATCTGCCGTCCACTCGTCTGGCTTCGTTACCGCGTCGAAATCCGCGGTCTCGAACAGTTGCGCCAGCTGCCCGGCCCCGCGCTCATCCTGCCCAACCATCCCGGCTACATCGACCCCGTCCTGGTGATGACCCGGATCGGCGCCGAAATTCCGCTGCGTCCCCTCGTTATCAGCTTCATGTACCGGCCAGTTTTTCTTTTTCCGCTGATGAAATTCCTCGACGCGCTGGAAGTCCCCGACCTTGTCCAGCACAGCCAGAGCGCCCGCGAGGGTATCGAGCCCCTCATCGACTCCGTCGTCGACGGACTTGATCGCGGCGAAAATTTTCTCATCTATCCCTCGGGACGTATCGAGCGCCGCGGTCTCGAGCAAATCGGCTCCACTCGCGCCGTCTCCGACATTCTCGCCCGCCGCCCCCAGACCACACTTATTCTCGTCCGCACTGCCGGCGTCTGGGGCAGCATGTCCACCTGCGCGCCAACCGGGAAGGAACCCGACCTTGGCGAAAACTTTATCCGCGCCCTTGGCGTCCTCGCGGCCAACCTCCTGTTTTTCACGCCGCGCCGCCGCATTAAAATCACCATCGAAGTCGTCGACCCCAAGACCCTTCCCGGGCCCCATCGCGAAGTCCTCAATCCCTTCCTCGAATCGTGGTACAACCGCGGTCTCTCCACCCAGCCCGTCTACGTTCCCTACCATTTTTGGTTCGGCCCGCGCACTTATGAGTTTCCGCAACTCCCCGCCGCGCGCGAAGTTCCCCTCGAGAAAATCACCTCGGCAACCCGGCAAGCTGTCTGCGACATCCTCGAAGAAAAATTAAAGCGTCCACTCACCGAAGCCGAAAGAAATCCAGCCACACTGCTCGAAAATCTCGGTCTCGACAGCCTCGACCGCATGGACATCGCCCAGACCATCGAGCAGCGCTTTGGGTTCCGCACCGAACAGGTGGCCATCACCCTCGCCGAGCTCTGGGCCCTAGCCCAAGGACTCATCGAGGCCGCCTCCGCTCCGCCCATCGCCGTGCCGAAAATCTGGGATGCGCCCCGCCGCCAGGCTGATGCGCCCTTCGCCGTCCTCTCACCCTCTATCCTCGAGGCCTTCGTCCGCCAAGCCCTCGCCTATCGTGGCGAAGCCGCCGCTGCGGACGATCTTTCCGGCGTCGTCACCTATGAGCGTCTGCTCGTTGGCGCTCGGCTCTTGTCCCGGCGCTTCACCCCGCTGCCCGGCAACGCCGTCGGACTGATGCTGCCGGCCTCCGTCGCTGCCGACACCGCGTTTCTCGCCCTCCTCTGGGCGCACAAACTTCCCATCCTGCTCAACTGGACCACCGGACCGGTGAATCTCAACCACGCCGCCCGGGTCATGGACATCAAACGCGTCGTCACTTCGCGCAAATTTATCGACCGCCTGTGCATCAAGATCGACGGCGTCGAGTATGTCTTCCTCGAAGATCTTCGCCGCGACATCGGCAAGCCCGAAGCCCTCGGTGCACTCCTCGCCACCCGCTTTTGGCCCGGCACCATCATCGCCTCCCTACCCCGGTCCGATCCGGGTGAAACCGCCGTGGTTCTCTTTACATCCGGCTCGGAAAAAGCGCCCAAGGCCGTCCCACTCACCCATGGCAACATCCTCACCGACGTGCAGGCCGGCGCCTCCTGTATTGGCTTCAGGCGCGGCGATATTCTCCTCGGTTTTCTACCGCCTTTCCACAGCTTCGGGCTCAGTGGCACGATCGTCCTCCCACTCGTGGGTGGCCTGCGCGTTGTCCACCACGCCGACCCCACCGACGCCGCCGGACTCGTCCGCAAAATCGCCGCCTACCGTCCCACGCTTCTCCTTTCCACTCCGACATTTTTCAGCTACATCCTCAAAGCCGCCAAACCGGGCGATCTCGATTCCCTGCGCCTTGTCATCACCGGCGCGGAGAAATGTCCCGACGCACTTTTCGTCCTGGCAAAACAAGCCGCGCCCCGCGCCATCCTCACCGAAGGCTACGGCATCACCGAGTGTTCTCCCGTCGTCTCCGTAAGCCGCCCCGGCAATCAACGCCATGGTACCGTCGGCCAGCCACTGGAGGGTGTGGAGGTGCTCGTTGTCGATCCCGACTCGATGCAGCCGCTTCCGCCCGGCCGGCGAGGGCTCCTCCTCGTCCATGGTCCCACCGTCTTTTCCGGGTATCTTCACTACGACGGACCCAGCCCCTTCCATGAACACGGCGGCAGGCGCTGGTACATCACGGGCGATCTCGCCAGCGTCGATGCCGATGGGTTCATCCATTTTGCCGGACGCCTCAAGCGTTTCATCAAGGCCGGCGGAGAAATGATCTCGCTGCCCGCGCTCGAGGAACCGCTCGCCGTCACCTGGCCGCCCGATGAAAACGGCCCGCAGGTCGCCGTGGAAGGGATCGAGACGCCCGACGGCCGCAAAATCGTCCTCTTTACCACCGCCGGCATTACCCTTGCAGAGGCCAATTCGCTGCTTACTCAGGCTGGCTTTCGCGGCATCATGCGTCTCGACGAAGTCCGCCGCCTCGATCGCCTCCCGCTCCTCGGCACCGGCAAAACCGACTACAAGGTACTTCGCGCGCAAATCCAGCAACTCTGAAACAGCCGCGAGGCAACGGACCGCTTCCGTTGCAGCGGCGACCTGTGCTAGTCGTGAGTGAAACCGAAGGAACCGCCGCTGAATTTCCGTTAAAATTCTGTTCCGTCAAAAAAATCAAATCAAATCAGGAAAAGTCTGGAACTGTTCCAGCATATCACGGGCAAAATCATCGTAGACGTACTGCTTGTTCCCCCGCGCCTCCCAGAGTACGAGCGTAGACGGCAATTGCTCCCAAGGCCGCGGATCGAGCAGGTGGTTGCCGCTGTAACCGATGCCGATCTGCTTGACCAGGTGGTTTGCCGAGCACAGGGCATGCGCGAGCACCGAGCGGCGGGGGATCTTTTCCGGCGTCTCGTGCAGAGCCACCACTTCCACCAGCGCGTGCGGCAGTTCCTGTCCCTTCAGCCAATCCGAGCCGATTTCGGCGTGGTCTATGCCAAACACCGCCCTCTCGCACTCCACCAGCGATTGCTGCTCCTGGAGAGAGCGGTTGATCGCTGTGAAATAGACATAGGGAAACAGCTCCGCAAGGATCAGCTTGCCGACATCGTGGCTCATGCCCGCCACATATTCGAGCCCAGTCCGCTTCAAGTTCAGCGCGTCGTAGAAGAAATCAATCACGATCCCGACCGAAATTTGGTGGCGCCACAGCGGCGTCCAGTCGAATTGGGTCAATTTCGGGGCCTCGAAATTCAGGGCAAAAAAAGTTAACGCCAGGTTGTGCGCCCGTTCCAACCCCAACGTCTCCAGCACCTCCGCGGCGGGCAGGTTGACCGCGCGCTCCGATTCATTTTGCGGGTTGTTCATGAAGTCGGCCAGCAACCGCACCGCCGGCTCGTAGCCCGGCACCTTTTCCATTACCTCCGCCAGTGCTCCCGGCTCTTCTGCGCGGGGGTGGCAAAGATCGCGCAGTGTGTTGGCCAGAGCGTTAACCTTCAGCGGCTCGATACGGTTTTCCAGCGCCTCCTTGACATGCGTGCGCGACAACAGGATCGCTGCCTCCGTCTTCGCCTGCCCCGTGTCCCATTGCGACTTGGTCCGCGCCAGTAACCCGTGGATCATCTGTGTATCGTTACCCGAGCGGGGGATTGAGACCGGCTTCAGCGCCGGCGTCTCTTCCAATTCCAAGGAGGTCGTCTCATAACGGAAGGAGTGGACATTCTCGAGCGCCGTACGCAACTCGCGGTAATTGGCGAAGCGATCGTCCGGCGAACGCTCCAACATTTTTTTCAGCAAGCAAATCCACCCGATCGGAAGGTTAGCCTCTTGCGCGATTTCCTTCGGGAATGGTTTTTCCAGGTGCCCCCAGATGATGTCCTCCACGCTCTTTCCGCTGAACGGCGGGTGGCCGGTCATCAAATGAAAAAGCGTCGCGCCCAGCGAATAGATATCGGTGCGCTGATCGGTCGGGCTCCGCGTGATCTGCTCCGGCGAAACATAGGCCGGCGTTCCGAACGCCTCACGATCCGTACCGTCGCCCGCGGCTTTCACGATCTTTTGCGCCAGGCCAAAGTCGGTCAACATGATGTTGTTGGCACGGTCGACCAAAAAATTGGCCGGCTTGATATCGAGATGCACGATGTTCGCCTTATGCGCCGAATGAAGCGCCGCGACGGCGTGGCTCAGGAACCACTTGGCCTGCTCCTCGTTGAACCACCGCTTAACGTCGATCCAGTCGTCGAACGTCTCCCCATCGATGTAGGCCATGCTGAAGAAAACGACGTTGCCCTCCTGTCCGATAAAAAAAATCGGGATGATATTTGGATGCCGCAACGCCGCCACTGCGCGCGCCTCCTCTTGAAAATACTGCACGTAATTTGAATTGCTCGCGTACTCGGGTCGCAGCACCTTGATAGCCACGTAGCGCTCCAGCGCCGGCTCCAGCGCTTTGAACACTGTCCCCATGCCACCCTGCGCGATTTTGTCGGCAATCACGTAATGACCCAGATGGGTTCCAGGGACCAAATCCGAAAGCTCCAGGGGATTAGGCATACAAGCTTTTCTATGTGCGCACGTTTTGAGCGCACAGACGAATATCTAGCCTTCTTTTCACGAAATAACAGTGGAAAGTGCCTTTTGGAAAAATTAATTTCTTTAGGAAAGATTGCTATTTTCAGCCCCGCGATTTATTTCGTTTGCCCCGAAACCGCCTGATTCGTGGTCGTCCCCGCGATTACCGGCGGGCTTGCATACGCCTTGACCAGCCCCTTGGCCACGCAGTCGGCGTACTCCCGGAAAATGCTTCCGTAACTTTTCCCATCAAAGCTGCGCATCCCGTCATAGTCCCCAGCGAGCAGTCGCTGATAGACGATACGGTTGTTCATGAAGTAGGGTTCCGTACAAACCACTGGCCCATCGTATTCGCGATTGGCCGCCAGGTTGCGCGCCACCACGTAGGGATTATTCAGGATCACCTGTCGTGTCGTGTTCGAATTCCCGTATTTTACCGGCCCGAGCCCCGTCACCTGCTTGAAAACGTCGGCGATATCGGCGGCCACCTCCGCCTCGATATCCGAACTTCCCTCCATCATCTTGTAAACGCAGCGCATTTGCATCTCAGGATCGGCCATCTCCGACCTGGTGTAGCTACCGTGGACAAAAAAGATGTTCTGGTTCGCCGTGGTCAGCCGCCCGCGCCCGCTCCCCGGTGTCGCATCGATGTAAAGCGTCACCGTGATGTCCGGCACGAAATTATTCCGGATCCGGTTGCCGCGCTCCACGATCTCCGAGCAGCGATAAAAAAGGAACTCCGCCAGTTCCATCAACCGTTGTCCAAAAAGGAGATTCAGCTTGTCCTGGGGCAGCGCCCGCAGATTCGTCGCATGCGAGGAATGAGCCACCAGCATCGCGCGCGCCAGCGGAATCATGTCTTGCGGGCGATAGGGCGTCACCGGCTCCGTTGAGTCCCGCACCAGAAACACCGTGGCTCCCAGGTTCGTAAGCTCCTGCTTCAACAGCCGCGCCGTGATCAGGTTCAGGTCGCCCTCCTGCACCGGTGCGCTACCGTGGTAACGGGTGCTCCGTTCTTCCATCTGCGCCCACGGACCGCCGATATGTCCGGGATCGATCGCCACCCTCAGCCCGTTCAGCGGCTTGTCCACCGGGTGCAGCTCAGCCCGGAACTCCGCCGGCGTGCGGAACCAGCGCATCGGCGGTCGTGGCTGGTTCGGCGGCGCGAATTGCAGCACAAACTGCGGCTCCTGCCTCTCTTTTGCTGATGGATAGATTTTTACCTGCGAATCGGTGATGGTGTAGTAGCCCGGAAAAACCGAGAACGGATCGTAGAGCGTGTGCAACTTCTGCTCAAATTGCTGCCGCGTGATCGTCCCCTGATAGGGATCAAGCGTGAACCACGGGTTCGGTGTCGGCAGCCGCGGAGAACGGGTCGGCGTCTCATAATGGCGCAATGCGCTGATGCTCCGCGCCGACATCGAAATCTCTGGCGTAATGGACGGGTAAACCAAAGGCGCCGATTGCGTCGTTGCGTCCGGAGAGGGAGGGGGCGTTGTGACCGTTTCGACCGGTTTGGCCCAGACGGTCAGGCAGAAAAAAGCCCCCGCTCCGGCCCAGGCGGCAACCCTCTTAACAATAAACCTGTCTTTGCCCCTGAACATGGGGGTCAAAACTGTCAGCGCTCCCTCAAAAACGCAAGGTCGCAATTTTCGTGCACGTGAGGAAATGGTAAATAAAGATAGGCTCGCGCCCTATCGAGGCTTGGCGAAACCGGGGCCTTAGTCTATGCAAGGGACGGATTCCGACGCTCCAACCCCCTTTTCCCCATGATCGATTTTTCCCGCGCACTGAGCCTCGCCTGGGAACGGATGGTCATCATCCTGTTTAGCCCCTTTGACCTTGGGAAATGGTTCGCCATCGGCTTGAGCGCCTTCCTGGCTGGTTTTCTTTCGGGAGGCAACGGCATCAATAGCTCCTACAATTATAATAATAAATTTAACAGCTTTAGTGGCGGGGCGCAGTCACCCAGCGCGAGCATCCACCAGCTTTACTCCAGCCTTTCCGGTGCCATGGCCGGGGTCCAGCTCGCAATCATTATAATTGTGGGCTTTGTGGTCCTACTTTTTGTCTTGGCCCTGATCGTCGTCATTTACTGGCTGGGAGCGCGGGGGCAATTCCTTTTCCTCGACAACATCGTGCGCAACCGGGGCGCAATTGCGTGGCCCTGGAGTTATTATTCGCGCCAGGCAAACAGCCTCTTCTTGTTTTATCTTCTCCTCATCGTTGTCTCCCTCCTTATCTTCCTCCCGATTATCGGCGTAGCCATAATGATGGGCATTCCTCTCTATATCCACCAGCGCTGGCCGGAAGGCTGGGAAATCGTCGGCTTTATCGTCCTTGGATTGGCTTATATGGTTATAGCCACTGTTTTTAGTTTCATCCTCTTTGTCTTTAAGGAATTCGGCGTGCCTCTCATGTTTCGCAATGGTCTGCTTGCCCAGACCGCGTTCATGGAATCACTCAGCATCATCAGACTCCATTTCGGCAGCGTTTTCGTTTACGTCCTGCTTCGCATTGCCCTTTGGCTCGCCATTGTTATCCTTTCGATCATCACCTGTTGCTTTACTTGCTGCATCGCGATGCTGCCCTATATCGGAACCGTGGTGCTGCTTCCCGCGCTCGTTTTTGTGCGGTGTTTTTCTCTCGACTGCCTCGCCCAGTTCGGGCCGCAATACGATGTCTGGACTGTCGATGTGCCGCCCGAACCCACACCGGGTGCGGCTTCGTCCTAAAATCAGTTTTATACTTAGGTCATCCCGGGACTGCACCTTCGACGCCTGACAAAAGGCGGAGGCATCCAATTGCGTTATCGCGCACGTCGTGTCGATCGGCTCAGCTTTTCTTCCGCCCCGCCAAAATCTTACCCCACCGCGCCAGTTGCGCTTTCACCAGATTGCCGTTCGGCGAACCGAGGGTCTTCCGCGCCTTGAGCCCCTTTTCAACCGAAAAGACTTCGAGCGCGCTCGCGTCGAACACCGGGCTGATTTTCTTCCAGTCGGCCAGGCTTAATTGCGTAATCGGAATCTTCCGCTGTTCGGCCAGTCCCACTGCCTCGCCCACCAAGTGATGCGCGTTGCGGAACGGCACGCCCCGCCGCACCAGCCAGTCGGCCAGATCGGTCGCCAGCAAAAGCGGATCGGACGCCGCCCGCCGGCACGACGCTTTGTCCACCTCAACATCGCCAAGCATTTCGGCGAAAACCAGCAGCGTCGCCTGCACCGTTTCCGCCGTGTCGAACAGCCGCTCCTTGTCCTCCTGTAAATCGCGATTGTAAGTCATGGGCAGTCCCTTGAGCAGCGTCAGCGACGCCACCAGGTTGCCGATCACCCGCGCCGATTTTCCCCGCGCCAGTTCCGCGATGTCGGGGTTTTTCTTCTGCGGCATCAGGCTCGATCCCGTGGTGTAGGCGTCGCCGATCCGGATGAAGTGAAACTCCGCGCTCGACCAGAGAATGAGGTCTTCGGCCAGCCGCGAGAGATGCACCGCCAGCAGCGCTGCGGCCGCGTTGTACTCAACGATGAAATCGCGGTCGCTCACCGCGTCCATTGAGTTGTCCGATACCCGCGAAAAGCCGAGCAGCTTGGCCACAAATTTCCGGTCGAGCGGCAGTGTGCTGCCCGCAAGGGCTCCCGAGCCAAGCGGCAGGACATCGGCCCGTTTGGCCGCGTCGCCCAGCCGCCCGAAGTCCCGCTCCAGCATCTCGACGTAAGCCAGGAGATGATGCGCCAGCAGCACCGGCTGCGCCCGCTGCAAGTGCGTGTAACCGGGTATTACCACGCCGATATCGCGCGCGGCCCAGGAGATCAGCGCGCGCTGGAGAGCCGAGATCGCCTCCTGGTTGGCGGCGATTTCGTCCCTGATCCAGAGCCGCATCGCCGTCGCCACCTGGTCGTTCCGGCTCCGGCCCGTGTGCAGCTTCGCTCCGGCAGGATACCGTTCGGTCAACGCCGCTTCCACGTTCATGTGCACGTCTTCCCGCTCGAGATTCCACCTGAATTTACCCGCGTCGATCTCGTCCCGGATTTCCTCCAGGCCCTTCACGATCTGGGCCAGTTCTTCCCGGCTGAGCACGCCGATCCGGGCCAGCATCGTCGCATGGGCGATGCTTCCCGCGATGTCGTGCCGGTAAAGTTTCCAGTCGAATGAAATCGATTCGGTGTAATCGCGCAACCGCCGCGCCGCGCCCGATTTGAACCGCCCGCCCCAAAGTGCCTTTGATTTAGCCATGAGCCAGTTCTCCCGTTTTTTTCGTTTTTATCATTTTTTTGCCCGCAGGCCGCAATGCGGGCCCATCCGGAAAATAACGCCGGACC
This sequence comes from Methylacidiphilales bacterium, assembly GCA_021272315.1. Taxonomy (GTDB): domain Bacteria; phylum Verrucomicrobiota; class Verrucomicrobiia; order Methylacidiphilales; family UBA1321; genus JABDGH01. Next base: position 33,191 of record JAJSLI010000094.1, read on the forward strand.
TCCTCCTGGGTCAGTACCCGGTGCCCTCCCACCGGTAACGGATCAAGCGACAGCGAACCGATCTGCACCCGCACCAGCCGCCTCACCTCATACCCAAATTTCGAGAACATCTGCCGGATTTGCCGCTTCAGTCCCTGCGTCAGGACCACCTTCAGCGTCCGAGGTCCGATCCGGAAAATGTCCTCCATCCTCGCGTGGCCCTCCTCGATCCGGAATCCCTTCTTCATTTTTGCAGCGAGCGCAAAAACAAACTCCCGGTCGAGCGTCACGATATAGGTCTTCCGCAGCTTGCTTGAGGGGTGGGTCAGCCGCTGGGCCAGGTTCCCGTCGTTCGTCAGGACGAGAAGCCCCTCGGAATCCTTGTCGAGCCGCCCCACGTAAACCACCCGCGGCCAGCCACTGGGCAGCAGGTCGTAGATCGTCCGTTCCCTCGTCGCGTCGGGTGACGTGCAGAGATAGCCCGGCGGCTTGTGCAAAATGGCCACAATGGGCCGGGGCATTTTCACCGGCTTGCCGTGCACCAGGACGTTGTCGTCCGGGTCGACCTGCGTCGCCAGCTCCCGGAGCCGGTGCCCGTTGATCGTCACGGCGCCTTCCAGGATCATCTCCTCACACGCGCGCCGCGAGCCGAAACCGGCCCGGGCAAGAAATTGATTCAAACGCACAGTTCACCATTCGCCTAAACCACGTCAAAAAGCAATCCACACCTCGCGGGTGCGGACGTGGCCGAGCGCCTCGGTTAAAAGTTGAACGGCGGGAAAACCCACCGCCAGACGGAACGAAACGGAGCTTTAAGCGTCCGGCTTCGTCTTCGGGAGGTTCATCACGCTGCGGCCCTCTTTCCACTGGCCGCGCTTCTTGAGCAGGTCGACGCGCTCGAAACGTTTGAGAACGTTGCGCTTGGCCGCGATGGTGCCGGAGGATCGGTGGCTGCGATGCTGTGACATAGGATACTCCCTGGTTAAAAGGGACGCTTATCCAAGCAGAATCGCCGCCGGGCACAAGAAGAAAGATGGGCTGGCTGAGCGGGCGCGGCAACCGCTAGCATGGTGCTTTCGGCACCGCAATACGACGATTTATGGCCGATCAGCCCAAACAACCCCCCTTTCGGCAGGCCCCGCACATACTCTATTGCGGGCCAATGCTGGCCTTCGGCATCTTTCTGCTTCTTGTGTCGGTCTCATTTCTTTTTCAAGCAGTGACGGCGTCGGATACTGTTTTAGGCGGATTCGGACCACTCGACGGAAGCGAATTCCGACGGCAGATCGAGGCGGTATCGGCGAGGCAGGAACACGATTGTATTTTTGCCCTAGTCACTGGAATAGCGGGTCTGATGTTTTTCATTAAGGGGGCCATCGGGTGGTTTTGTGCCAGATCCTCTCACAAATCCGATTCAAAATAGCTGGCGCGACAAAAAATACGTTCGCCGCTTGTTGTCGGCCCGATTTCAAGGCATGCTCAGAGGTTCTTATGAATCGTGTCGGCATCGGTTATGACGTCCATCCCCTCGTCGAGGGCCGCAAACTCTTCCTCGGGGGCATCGAACTGGCCCACAACAAGGGCCTCGAAGGTCATTCCGACGCCGACGTCCTTATCCACGCCATCGCCGACGCCATTCTCGGCGCGCTCGGCGCCGGCGACATCGGCCACCATTTCCCGAACACCGACGAACGGTGGCGCGGTGTCAGCAGCCTCGTCTTTCTGCGCGAAATCCGGCTGCTGCTCGAAAAACGCCGCGCGGTCATCGAGAATGTCGACGCCTCCGTCATCGCCGAGGCCCCCAAGATCGCGCCCCATCTCGAAAAAATGAAGGCCGCCCTCGGCGAAGCGCTCGGCATCCCCACCGCCCGCGTCAATCTCAAGGCCACCACCAACGAAAAGCTCGGCTTTGCCGGCCGCGGCGAAGGCATCGCCGCCATGGCCGTCGCCTGCGTCACGCTGCCGGACTAGGTCCATACCCCGCCCCGCCGTGCAACTCTTCAACACGCTCACCCGCGCCGTCGAGCCGATCATTCCGCTCGACCCCGCCGGCAAGCGCGTCAGCCTCTACGTCTGCGGCCCCACCATTTACAACTACGGCCACATCGGCAATTTCCGCACCTACGTCGCCGTCGATCTCCTGCGCCGCTCGCTGCGCCATTTCGGTTACAACGTCGACCACGTCATGCAGTTCACCGACGTCGACGACAAGACCATTCGCGGCGCGCGCGAGAAAAATTTGCCGCTCAAGGAATTCACCGCCATCTACCGGCAGGCCTTCCTCGAGGACGCGAAGACGCTGAATATTGAAATCCCCGAGCGCACGCCAAACGCGACCGACCATATCCCGGCGATGATCGCTCTGATCCAAAAGCTCCTCGACAAGAAATCGGCCTACGTCTCCGACGACGGCTCGGTCTACTTTCGGATCGCGTCGTTCCCGGATTACGGCTGCCTCTGCCACCTCGACCTGGAGGGCCTCATCTCCGGCGCCCGCGTCAGCCAGGACGAGTACGAGAAGGAGGGCGTCGGAGATTTCGTCCTCTGGAAAAAATGGGTCGCCGCCGACGGCGAGGTCGGCTGGGACTCGCCCTGGGGCAAAGGCCGGCCCGGCTGGCACATCGAATGTTCCGCGCTGAGCATGGAGCACCTCGGCCCGCAAATCGACATCCACGGCGGCGGCACCGACCTCCGCTTCCCCCACCACGAAAACGAAATCGCCCAGAGCGAAGCCGCCACCGGCCTGCCTTTTGTCGGCCACTGGTTCCACGTCGAGCACCTCCTCGTCGACGGCCAGAAAATGTCCAAGTCGCTCGGCAACATGTACACCGTCCGCGATGTCCTCGACCGCGGCTACACCGGGCGCGAACTCCGCTACGCCCTCCTTTCCGGCGCGAACTACGCCAAAAACCTCAACTTTACCTGGCAGGGCATGGAGGATGCGAAAACGGCGCTTCAGCGGATCGACGAATGGCGAAAACGGGTGCGCGCCGTCGCTCCTGCGCTGCCACCGCCCGACTCCGAACAAATGGAGGCGTCGCCCGGCGTCGCCACTTTTCTTCGGGAGTTGGACTTGGCGCTGGCGAACGACCTGAATATTAACGACGCGCTCGGCCGTTTCTTTTCGTTGATCCGCGAAACGCATAAGGCCCTTGATGCGGGCACCCTAACCCCGCTTCAGGCGCATCATCTGAAGGTCGCGTGGAACAAATTCGACGCCATCCTCGGTCTCGGCGACGCCGTCGTTGCCGTTCCCGCCGAAATCCAGGCGCTGCTCGACCAGCGCGCCGAAGCCCGGAAAGCCAAAAACTTTTCCCTGAGCGACGAACTCCGCAAAAAGATCGAAGTGCTGGGCTGGAAAGTCAAAGACACCGCCAAGGGGCAGGAGTTACTGCCGGGATAGACATCATCTCGCTAAGGCGAAAGCTTTCCTATGTCTGGGATAAAGGTCAGCGTCGTCCCCCAAAAGACGATCAGCAAGAAAAACCACTCGGTTAGTAGGACAAATGCCATGCAGGCGGGAATATAAATTTTCCGTTTGGTATCACCATAATCGAGGAAAAAAAGAAGTCCTGAAAAGACGACACCCATCACAAAACCTGTCAGCGTGAAGTTACACTGTTTGTCCAAAACCAGGATGAGATTCGTTATGCCAGGTAAACTTGGAATATATGGTGAGGGTGAATGAAGTGCCCTATAGAGGATTGGCCGGTAAATACCTTCTGCAATAACTGAAGCTGCATATCCACTCAGCCAGTAACTCAGAAACACGCCGATGTAAGCAGCGTAATTGAGAAATCGCGGAAGATTCACGTTGCGCCCCGCCTCATTTAACGCCCCTCATCCCGCGTTTGTCGAGAGGGCAGTTGCCCGGTTGGGCAGCCAAAGAAGCCCCCGCCCCGTTCAGCAGCCCCTCCTGTCCCCCTCAAAGCTTGCTTTACCCATCGAACACGGCATAGTGGCCGATTGACCATGCCGTCGCGTACCCTTTCATCAGTTCCTGCGCGTCCAAGTTCTGAGAGCCAGACTCTCACCCGCCTTTTTCAGGCCCGCAGCGAGTGGGACCGCCTCCTCCAGCTCAGCAATCTCCTCAAGGAGTCGCACATCGACCTGCCCGACTTCTTCGATTCCTCCATCGGCACGACGATTTGCCGCGAGTCCGACCCCGAAAAACTCGCCTGGCGGCTCGCCCACGAAATCCACCGCCGCAACAACGGCAAGATTCCCGCCGCGCTCCAGCCCTACCTCGACCGCCCTGATTTCGAGCGGCAGGAACGCGCCCAGGAAGCCGACTCCTTCCGCAAGGGGCTCCTCGACTGGCTCAACGACGGCCAGGACGAAGCCTCGGGCAGTCCGCGCCGCGAGCTTCGCGTCGTCTGGAAAATCGAGCCGGGCTACGATCCGCTCGAGGCCCGCCTCCAGATCGATCTCCGCGTCAACTCGCCCAAGCTCAAGGAAGGTTCGCGCAATTTCTTCCAGGTCCGCGGCCTCTGCAACGAAGCGGCCAACCGCCCCGAGCTTTTCACCGCCGATGACCAGGTCTTCCTCCGCTGGCTCAGCGATTTTCTCCCGCTCCTGCTCACCGACAAGAACCGCTCCTCCAGCCCCTTCCTCCACGACAACCGCAGCCTCCTCACCTGGCTCACCCAATGGGGCGCCAGCGGCCGCTGCCACTGGGAGGACGGCGGCCCCGTCGAGTTCAGCCCCTTGAGCGCGCGCATCGTCCCGCAACTCCATCCCGGCGGTGAACCGGGCAATGGCCGCAACAACGGCTCGCGCCTCGACCTCGATTTCGAAGTCGTCACCGCCGCCGGCCTGCGCGAACCGCTCCAAAACGTCCGCCTTTTTCTCGCCAAGGAAACCGACCATCACCGGCCCGATCTGGAACTGGTCTGCGTGAAGCATTGCTTCCACCGCCTCACCGAGCGCCCGCCCCGCTCCCTCATGGCCCTCGCCCTCAAGCGCGGCGTCAGCCAGGTCGATATCGCCGCCGCCGGGCAGCTTTTGCCGCCCCTGCTGCGCCGCTATCCCCATCTCCAGCAGCAGGTCAAAGTCCACCTGCGTCAGGTCCCCTCCCAGATCAAATTTTACTTTCACCTCGACGAAGACGACGCCCTCCAGATCCGCCTCTCCGCCGAGGCGCGCGAAGGCAAGCTCCACTGGGAATGGGCCGATGACGGCTGGACCAAGACCCAGTCGAAACACGCCGAACACGCCAGAGGCGAAGACGACGCCTACATCCACATCGCCCCGCCCGAAATCGTCGTCAACGGAACTGTTGCGTCCACCGGCCACCTCACCGTCGCCAATCATCATTCGCATGACGTCGAAATCTGGGACGACGTTCCCGCCGACGCGGATACCTCCGACGCCCTCGCCTGGCTGCGCGGCTTCGAGGCCGAGCGGGGCGAACTCTGCGGCCGCCCCGACAACTCCGGCTGGTGGCTCATCCTCCAACCCACCCGCATCCCATCGCTATTGCAGCACTGGAAAGACCGCTCCGCTTCCTGGCAATACTTCGCCAACCGCCGTTTCCAGCAACTCATCAACGGCAAGCGCCGCCGCTTCCCCAAGCTCAAGATCCAGTCCACCGGCATCGACTGGTTCAGCGTCAAGGCCGAGTGGGAGGATGAGACCGTCGCCATGACCGAGGAGGATTGGTCCCGTCTCCAACAGACCGACGATCCCTACGTCAAGCTTTCCAACGGCGCCTGGCTGGAACGCGAGGAGGCGTCCGCCATGGCCGAAGCCGTCACCGCGCTGGCCGAAATCGGCGTCCAGGTCGGCGCCGGCGAGCAGCAGGTTGGCGCGTGGCAAATGTCCGGCGCGCAGCAGACCTCCTGGAAAAAACTCGAGACCCTGGTCGATGGCGAAGGCGACGCCGTCATCCGCCAGCTCCGCCAGGCCGTCACCGACTTCAAGGGCCTGCCCGAAATCGACGAGCCGAAGGGCCTGCGCGCCGAGCTCCGCCCCTACCAGAAGACCGGCCTCCACTTCCTCGCCTACGCATCCCGTTTCCGCCTCGGCGCGCTGCTGGCCGACGACATGGGCCTCGGCAAAACCGTCCAGGCCCTCGCCTGGCTCCAGCATCTGCGCGAAACCGTTGGCCCCGCCCCCAGTCTCGTCATCTGCCCCGCCAGCGTTGTTTTCAACTGGCACCGCGAAGCACAGCATTTCACGCCCGGCGCCAAAGTCCTTCTCCTCACCGCGGGCGAACACCGCCAC
>JAJSLI010000102.1 GCA_021272315.1 Methylacidiphilales bacterium
TCCTCGCCCGCCTGAAGAGTGGATGCGGTAAAGGCCGTTGTGCCGTTGTTGGCAGGAACGCCTGTGCCCGTCAACGGCGTGAACTGCAACGCCGAAAACCCGTTGGGATTGTTCGTTGCCCAGATCATGCCCTGGTAAATGTTGCCGCCGGTGTCCATACAGGAGTCGAACTGGTCGGGATAGGCCAGGTTCGAGGCGAAGAAGCCCGAGATCATCTTCTGAAGTTCGGAAATGTTGGTCGTCACCGTGGAGTCGTGGGCCTTGGTGAGCAAGTTCGGCAACATCGGCACGACGATGCCCGCCAGTGCGATCAAGATGGTCATGACGACGAGAAGTTCCATCAGGGTCAGGGCCGGTCGAGTGATGCGCTTTGTGGTGGGAGTTAACATGGCCGATCTCCTAGAAATCGTTTTGGCGAAAACCGCCGACCTAGACCAATGCCTCGGTCAATGCGGCTTACGGTACGCAGTGGATAATACGATTTCAATAAGATTCTTACGATTTGCGTATCTTTTATAAAATTGTCATACCAAAAGTTGCTCGCGACTTGCAGTGCTGAGATTCGACGGTTGCCGCACAAGCAAGGCAGCATGAAGCACGGGCCGGAAGTGGGAGACGCCTTGATAATCCGGTGGTCTGGATGGCAGCGCATTGGATTGTGCAGTGCCGCAAGCGGGTTCTCAGCTCCAACGATTGAACACGCCCTCACCGCTGGTAACGACAACCTCGCCGTGCAGCACACCCTTGACGGCCAGCAACTCATCGCCGAGTTGATGTACTTCGGCAGCCGGGCCGCGAAGCACCGTCACTTCCAGGCAGTGTCGTTCGCCGAGGTGGACGTGCAAGCTGGAAACGACGACGTGATGATGATGGTGCTGCTTGTCGATCAGCCGGCTCGCCAGGTCGTGCGCGTGGTGATCGTAGACCAGTATGACGATGGCCACCTGCTCGCCGGTCGGCTCTTCACTCTGTTGGCGGACGAGCCGGTCGCGGATCAGGTCGCGGATCGCTTCGCTGCGCGTGGTGTAGCTCTTGGCCTTCATGTAGCCGTCGAAGGCTGCGAGAAGCGCCGCTTCCAGTGAAACGCTGATGCGGGTAAGTTCGGACATGGAGCAACCACCAAAAACACGATAGGAAAACAAACAAAATCAATTCAAGGATGAGCCTACCAGCCCGGAGAGGTGCATTCAGCCCTGCATTTCTCTTTTCCGTGTTTTTCGTGTCTTTCGTGGTGCTCCCGGCTTTCGGATTCACTTCGCCAACATGCGTGCCAGCTCCTGGATTGGCGTCTCGTGGTCGTCCGCGCGCAGGTCGATGTAGCGGTAGCCGAAACGGTTCGGACCTGCCGCTTCCCGGACCACCAGGAACGCCGCCGATTGCTTGCCGCGACTGTCGCCCCCCAGCCTTCTCGCCGGCTTCTAGCGCCAAACGTCTCTCTGCCTGAGATTTCGGGGTGGAAAGGCCGGAATCGGGAACGGTACTCAACGTGGCTGGCGATACCGTCGCCAGAACTGATAGCGCTTTGACCAGGAGGCCGATGGTCATTGGCTGAAGTGGGAGGGCACCATCATCAAACCTTGTCGCTGATCGCTACCTGGTTCCTGACGCAGGAGACCAGGCGGCGAAAAAATCCGGACACCTGCGATCACCATGCCGCAGGTGCGCATGCTGCTTCCCGGGTTGCTCGACGCGATGTTAGGCAGTCGTCGGCCAGCCCGGATGCGGCGGAAGATGAACCGTCGATTGAGGCGGAACGAGGAAGCACGGTGAGTTCCACCGATAGTTGCTCGTCATGGGAACACGCCGTCGAAGAAAGCCTCACTCTTTCGCCCCTGCCTTCTCCAGCAACTCGATGACCTTGGCGTCGCCACCCTTTTTTGGCCCATTGCAGCGGGCTAATCGCCTTCTTGTCCTTGCAGTTCACATCGGCCTTGTTGTCAATGAGCGCTTTCACGTAGCCGTAGCGCAGCTCCGGGTTCTTGGCCTGGATGGCGGTGATGAGCGGGGTCGCCCCCTTGGATTTGAAAATCAGGTTGTGGTTGGTCCCCGCCGCCACCAGGATCGGCATCAACTCCGGCGGTCCCATTTCGTGATCGCACAGGGAAACCAACATCCCCGGTTCCTGGTTCAGGTCCTTGTCGCCGCCCTTGGACAGGACGAAGGTCAGCAACTCGATGGCCTTTTGCTTGTCGCGGTGGGAATGGCAAAAGGAGACCGGGTAGCGGTTCGAGCCGTCGGGATAATGGATGTCCGCGCCGTTTTCCAGCAACACCTTGACGACATTGAGTCGCCCCAAAAGGATGCTCTTGACCAGCGGCGTCGTGCCGTTGTCGGCCGGGTCGCGCCACTGCACCTCCGCGCCCTTCTTTATCAGGCCTTGCACGGTGGCGACGTCGCCCCGGCCGGCGGCCTCTTTCAGTGCCTTGTTGAGCTTGATCTTGGCGTCGGCGTCGTCCGGTTTTTTCTCTTGAGCGACGGCGGCGGCATTCGTCAACAGGTTCAGCGCGATGGCGGCGGCATAGACCAGCGACCGGGGTATGAGTACTTTCCAGGGGAGGGACATGGGTTGGTTCCTTTAGGGGAGGGCCGCGACACGGGGCGGGTACGGCTTGTGTGATCCAACCCGAGCCCCGGCGCCGGGACCTATTCTAATGGGAGAACTCAGGATTCTCGGCGCTAAAGAGAGAACAGGCCGCCGGGCCGGCATGCACAAGCGGCAGACGGTGTTGCCTGATGCCGGCAAAGGTTGGCATACCTTGTTCCCGACTGGCATCCAACCGGTCAAGCTGTTGTTTGCCACGGGTGTATGGTCAGGCTGGGCACTGACTTCCAGCCTTTGGGGGTGTGAACGTCGAGGCCGAACGAGATATTGTGCCGGCCGGCACAATATCTCCGAACGCTGGGTTGGCGC
>JAJSLI010000164.1 GCA_021272315.1 Methylacidiphilales bacterium
AGCTTCTGTTCGGCATACGCACCAAGGTATTGCTCGATGATGGCCGGAGCGAACCGGTCAAAGCCGGCGGCTACAGCCGTGTGGGTAGTGAAAAGGTTCCCCGCTCGAGTAACGGCCAACGCGACTTCGAAGGGTTGCCCGGTTTCTGCCATGAAACTTCTTGCGCGCTCCAACACGGCAAAGGCCGCATGTCCTTCATTCAGGTGACAAACTTCCGGACGGATGCCGAGCGCACAAAGCAGTCGCCAGCCGCCGATCCCGAGAAGCATTTCTTGCACGAGGCGCAGTTCCGGCCCGCCGCCATACAGCTCACTGGTAATCCCTCTATGAGTGGGGAAATTCGCTGCGTCATTCGAATCCAGCAGGTAGAGCTTCGCTCTGCCTACCTGTACCTGCCAAGTGCGCAGCCAGACTGAGTAACCGGGTAGGGCGATCTCCAGCCGCAACCACTCGCCGTTATCCCGGCGCAAAGGCGTGATCGGTAGCTGCCCGGGATCGTTATAGGGGAAAAGAGCTTGCTGAGCACCGTCCTTGTCGATCATCTGCCGAAAATAGCCTCGCTGGTAGAGCAACCCAACACCGATGACGGGCACGCCCAGATCGCTTGCAGCTTTGAGTTGGTCGCCGGCCACATTGCCAAGTCCACCGGAGTAAATCGGTAGAGCTTCACTCAACATGAATTCCATGCTGAAATACGCGACGCAGTTCAAGGGAGATTGTGGGTGATATTTTTGAAACCATGCCGGCGCTTCCGCTGTTTGCCGCCTGGTCTGCAGCAAGTCATCAACGTTTTTGCGAAAAACGGGATCGGCAAGCAGGCTCTCGATCCGGTCACGTGAGACTGTCTGCAGAACACTCCAGGGATTTTGAGTGAGTTCCCACAATACGGGATCAAGCGAGCGCCACACTTCGTCTGTGGCATGATCCCACGATGAACGCATATCCAAGGCTAGCTCAGCCAGGGAATCCAACCCCTCAATTTCCGTTGGTAGATAGTTGTATATTGGATGCCTGAATTGCATTTGCCTGCCCATGAGTTCTCCTTCAGCATTGGCTCTACCGTAATCCCTCGCTATGACTGTGTTTCCGCCAAAACATCATCGACAATCGTCTGCGCGTCCTTCTGGATACGGCGCAGATGATCGGTTCCATGGAAGCTCTCCGCATAAATCTTGTAGATATCTTCTGTCCCTGACGGACGCGCAGCGAACCATCCGTTTTCGGCTATTACTTTCAACCCCCCGATGGGCGCACCGTTGCCCGGCGCGTGGGTTAGGACAGTCTGGATTTTTTCGCCCGCCAGTTCGGTGAACGTAACCTGCCGGGGTGAGAGTTTCGCCAACAGTTCTTTTTGCTCCGGTGTGGCTGGCGCCTCAATGCGGTCATAGGCCGGTTCACCGAATTCGCGTGTGAGCTCGCGGTAGATTTCACCAGGATCGCGACTCATCCGGGCTGTGATTTCCGCCGCCAGCAAAGCAGGGACAATGCCATCTTTGTCCGTCGTCCAGACGCTGCCATCCAGACGAACAAAGGAGGCTCCCGCACTCTCTTCGCCCCCCAAGCCAAGCGAACCGTCGCGCAAGCCATCGACGAACCACTTGAAGCCAACCGGCACCTCATAGAGCCTCCGGCCAAGCTTCGCGGTGATGCGATCGATCATCTGGCTGCTTACCACCGTTTTGCCGATCGCCGCCTCCTTGCGCCACTCCGGCCGGTGTTGAAAGAGGTAGAAAATGGCGACGGAAAGGTAATGGTTGGGCGGAAGCAAGCCTTCGCTTCTGGTGACGATGCCGTGCCGGTCATGGTCGGTGTCGCAGGCGAACTAAAGGTCAAAGCGATCCTTCATTCCGATCAATCGTTGCATCGCATAGGTCGAGGAAGGGTCCATCCGTATCTGGCCATCCCAATCCACCGTCATGAAACGAAAGGTCGGATCGACGGTCTCGCTGACGACCGTGAGGTTCAACCCGTAACGTTCAGCAATAGGCCCCCAGTAGCGGACCCCGGCGCCTCCGAGCGGATCGACTCCCATATTGATCTTCGCGTCACGAATTACGTCCATGTCGATCACACTGCCAAGATCGCTGATATAGGCCGCGAGGTAGTCGTGACGATGTGTTGTGGATGCGCGAAGAGCCTTCTCGTAAGAAATCCTTTTTACACCCCAAATACCGTTCTCGAGAAACTCGTTTGCCTTTGCCTCGATCCAGGCAGTGACGGCGGATTCGGCCGGCCCGCCGTTTGGAGGATTGTATTTGAAGCCGCCGTCATGGGGCGGGTTGTGGGAGGGAGTGATAACTATGCCGTCCGCGAGCCCGGACTTACGACCACGGTTGTACGTGAGAATTGCATGGGAAACGGCAGGGGTTGGGGTATATTCATCCTCCTGTGAGATCATTGTTTCCACTCCGTTTGCCGCCAGCACTTCAAGCGCGCTGGCAAAAGCCGGCACTGATAGGGCATGGGTATCAATGCCGAGAAACAGTGGACCGTCGATCTTCTTCTGCTTCCGGTACAGGCAAATGGCCTGACTGATCGCGAGGATATGCCATTCATTGAATGCCTTTTCGAATGCGGAACCACGATGTCCTGAGGTTCCGAAGGCAACTCGTTGCGTCGGGACAGAAGGATCAGGCTTCTCCGTATAGTAGGCCGAGACGAGCTTGGGCACGTTCACCAGCATTGATGCATCGGCCGGCTGACCTGCAACGTGGCTAACTATCATAGGTTTTCACTCTCCGCTCGTGCAATCAATAGTTTTCTTGTCCAACTATTCCAGAGTATTTGGCCCATCGCCACGGCGCTTACGTTCCCACTTGATTACGCAGATGCTCAAATCTGCCTGGGTTAAATCATAGCCAAGGGTGCAGCAGTAACCGCCTACCTGGCAAGCCAGATAGGTTTTTCAGAGCTGACTGCGTATTGTTTTCAATTCCTGCCGACGTTTTTCCGTGATCTTGGGATATGCCATCTTTAGTTCATCGAGTGCATCAAGAACAATTTGGGATATTATTAGCCGGGCATTCTCCTTATCATCGGCGGGAACGACGTACCAATGCGCATGAGGGGTGCTTGTCGAGCTCAGGCAAGCCTCAAAAGCCTTCATGTAGTGCTGCCAGTATTTCCTCTCGTGAATGTCAGCGAGACTGAATTTCCAGTTTTTGTCCGGCTCATCAATGCGCTCCAGAAATCGCTTCCGCTGCTCCTCCTTCGACAGGTGGAGATAAAACTTAATGATCCTGGTGCCGTTCCGGTGGAGATGCTCCTCCAAGTCGATAATGGAACGATATCGATCCTCCCAAAAGGTTTTTTCGTCAAGCGACTCATCCGGTAGCCCTTGTTCGCGGAGAGTCTCGGGATGCACGCGAACGACGAGCACCTCCTCATAGTAGGAACGATTGAAGATGCCGATCCGCCCGCGTTCCGGCAGCCGACAGGTCGTTCGCCAAAGAAAATCGTGCTTTAACTCCTCGGCGCTCGGCTGTTTGAAACCAAAAACCTCACATCCTTGCGGATTGACCCCGGACATGACGTGACGAATGGCGCCGTCCTTGCCGGCAGCGTCCATCCCCTGGAAAATCAGCAGCAACGCATAGCGGCCGGACGCGTAGTGAAGGGGTTGCAGCGAACTCAGCGCCTCGACATGTTCTTCCAGGAGTTTTTTATATTGCTTCTTCGACTTGTAAAAGGGTGGCACGATCGTCGGCCACTCTTTAAGTTTGATTTTTTCTCCGGGCCGCACACGGAAATCCTTTGAGTTGATTTTCATTTTTCATCCTTTCGGCGATGCCGGCCAAGTTGTTCGCGTCTGTTTATTTATCATCTTTCCGATTCTCCCGCTCCGCCTTCTCCAAGTCTTCAACAGCTTGTAGGTCCTGACGCCCTAACTCCTCGTAAAGTTCATGTACTCGCTTGATCATCCCAGGGGTCAAATCGGTCGGTGTCTTGGGTTCAGATTTAGGTTCGGCCTTCGTTTCAGGTTCTGGTTCAGCTTTGGTTTCCGGCGGCGGCTCGTCCTTCGTATCGGATTTAGCCTCGGCTTTGACTTCGGGTTTCGGCTCGGCTTTGACCACAGGCTGAGACTCCTCTTTGGTATCAGGTTTGGCCTCGGCATTCGCTTCGGGCTTGGCAGCTACTTTTGCTTCAGGCTCGGGCTTGACGTCAGCTTTCCGAATCTCCTGCTCCGCTTTGTCCCAATCCTGAACTGATTGACCGTCCCGTCGGCCCTGCTCCTCATAGAGTTCATACGCCCGTGTTGCGATCTGCGTTGTCAGATCAGAAGTTGTTTGGGCTTTGGTTTCAGGTTTTGGCTCGACTGCGGGTTTGGCTTCAACTTCAGCTTGGGCTTGAGGTTTGGGTTCAGCTTTGGCGTCCTGGTTCTGCTCGACCTTTGCTTCGGGATTAGTGTCAGCAGCTTTGATTTCGGGTTTAGCCTCAGGTTTCGAGTCGTCCTTGGCGTCAAGCTTGGCCTCCGTATTGTATTCAGGCTTAACTTCGACTTTGGAATCAGGCTTGGTTCCAGCTTTGACCGGATCAAATATCCTATACGCGAGCAGTTTCACGCGGTCATTCACGACGAACCACAACAGCGCATATCCCCACACGAATCCGGCCCATTCCCAGCCAAGAGGAGTCATAAACAGACCATAAACCGCGATCAACGTCGCCACTATTTGCGTGCCGAGCACCGCGATCCACAAAGTCTTTGCCGGGCGTATCGACCAGAACGGGCCGCGCGTTCGAGTGAGGAAAATCGTTAGATGTCCCGCCACTGACAGTTTCAAATACATCAGCGTCTGGATGTGCGCACGGTCGAGGTGAAAGACACGCTCACCGAGATAGAACAGGCCGAAGGCAGACACGACCCCGATGACGCCCAGCACCGTGGCGATCCCCAGCACCATGCGCATGTTCCACGCCTCGGGCTGATCCTTGTAATGAACATTGTCATAGGCAATGGACAGGATGGCGCCGTCGTTGAGCAACGCCAGCATCACGATCATCACCGCAGTCAATGGATAAAAGTTGAAGATCAGGATCGCAAGGGTCATGAAGAAAAGCACACGCAGCGTCTCGGCGATGCGGTAGATTGCATAGCTGTTCATCCGCTGGAAAATTCTACGGCTCTCCTTGATAGCGTCAATAATCACAGACAAGCCGGGAGTCATCAGCACGATGGCAGCCGCAGCGCGCGCCGCGTCCGTTGCGCCCGAAACGGCGATGCCGCAGTCGGCTTTCTTCAGCGCAGGGGCGTCATTCACCCCGTCGCCCGTCATGCCGACGATGTGGCCGCGTTGCTGCAAGACATCCACAATATGGAACTTATGCTCGGGAAAAACTTGGGCGAAACCATCTGCTTTCTCAATGGACTCGGCAACCTCTGTGCTCTCTTTCTTTTTCGAGTCGCCCAGGCCGATGGCGTCGAGGATATTTGCGCCCATGCCCAACTTTTTGGCGGTTTCCTGGGCAATGGCCAGTGCATCGCCCGTAACCATCTTGACCTTTACGCCCATCGCCAGCGCGGTCGCGATGGTTGCCTTCGCATCTTCCCGCGGCGGGTCGAACAGGGGCAACACACCTATAAGCTGCCATTCTCCGTCCCCCTCGGCCCTGGCCACGCCCAATGAACGAAAGCCGCGCGCCGCGAATTCATTGACCGCCTTATCGACGGCGGGCTTAACCTGCCCGGCGTTGGCGGATAACGCCAGGATCACCTGCGGAGCTCCCTTGGTCACCTTGAACGTTTTTCCATCTTTGTCCTTGATTGTGGCTTCGGTACGCTTATGCACCGCATCGAAGGGCTGAAAATGAACCGCCTGGTAGTCTTTCAAGGCTTCTTTGTCTTTCAGTCCCCCTATGACCGCCAGGTCAATCGTGTCGTTATTTTCCGCGCGCGACGCCAGTGCTGCGTTGAGGATGACTTGTTCGGCAGGAATATCGTTCACACAGAACGGATCGCCCAGCGTCAGTTTGTTCTGGGTCAGGGTGCCGGTCTTGTCAGCGCACAGCACATCCACGCCCGCCAATTCCTCGATGGCCACCAACCGGCTCACAATCGCCTGTTTTTTGGCGAGCAGGCGCGCGCCGACCGCCATCGTCACCGACAAAACCGTCGGCATCGCCACAGGAATCGCGGCCACAGTCAACACCAGGGCAAACTGCAATGTGGTGAGAATCGCGTCGCCTCGATAGATTGCGAAACCAATAATCACCGCCACCAGAGCTACCGCCAGGATGATCAGGTAATTGCCGATCTTCAAAACCGCCTTTTGAAAATGGCTGACAGTATGTGCCTCCTGCACCAGTTGCGCCGTCTTGCCGAAATAGGTTTTTTCACCTGTGGCATAGACCATTGCGCCGATTTCACCCTGACGGATGATCGAACCTGAGAACACTGCATCGCCTGATTTACGCTCGGCGGGCAACGACTCGCCGGTCAGAGCGGATTGATCCACCTCCACCGGGTCGCCGTCCAGCAGTCGCGCATCCGCCGGCACGATGTCGCCCAGGCGCAGACGGATGACGTCGCCGGGCACCAACTCGCGCGCCGCCGGGGTGGTCCACTTCCCATCGCGTAGGACGCGGGCCTTGATTGCCAACTTGGCCTTCAGGGCAGCTATGGCGTTGCCGGCTTCACGTTCCTCCCAGAAACCGACCACGGCATTGGCAACCAGCAATAGGAGGATGATAAAAAAATCAGGCCAGTGCCCGACCACGCCCGAAAGAATCACTGCAATCTCAATCATCCACGGGATGGGTCCCCAAAAATAGGAGAGGAATTTCAGAAAGAGATTCGTCTTCTTTTCGATAAGTTCATTCGGACCATACTGAATGAGCCGTTTCTGCGCCTCGGCTTGAGTGAGGCCGTCCGGCGACGACCCCAACTTTTTTTCCACCTCCGGCATGGGGAGGGATTTCAGATCGTCCTTCGCATCGGGCTTCGATCCAGGCTTCGCTTCGGGAGCCTTGGGCTGGTCGTCATTGGGTATCATAATGGCTATCCTTTCTTTCCTCTCCCATAAAGGTTTGACTCCTTCACCCTTGGTTTTTATCAGAAGGACGGTTCACAAAGTCTTCGATTAAATGGCGCAAACGAATAATTTCTTCTTGAAGGTCTTGAAGCGATTTTTGACGTGCAATTTCGATCTTTGGATCTTTGGCGTCTCTATCAATAAGAAATGTTGCAAAGAGTGCGGTGAGATAGCCAAACATTGCGATCGCGTAGATTGAAATGGCAAGGCAGAGAATTCGCCCACCCGGAGTCTTTATTGAATAGGCAGTGCCAATGTTCGTCATCTGCATGGCTGTCCACCAAAGAGCTTTCGGATACGTGTCAATGCTTTGTGGGTCGTTGGGTATTCTCTCAAAATGGAGCATCCCCGCTGCACCAGCGAAAATCACCACAAAGGTGAATACGAGCGCATAACCGGCGCCGCGACGACCAAGAGCGCGTCGAACAGAACGCATTCCCAGGTCCGCTGAAAGAAAAATCCAAATCACCTGCATTCCGAAAGTTGCAGTCAGTGCACGTACCAGCGGAAAGGTCTGTAAATAAGTAACAAATCGCAGCATAGAGACGAGAATGGCTAAAACAAAGAGCCAATTCCTTTTTAGAAAGGCAATTCGATTGACAACGGTCAACAGGCGCATGATGAAGTAAACAATAAATAGAATCCAAATGCCTGTGCCAAGGTCAGATAGCACCGTATTCGTGCCATACGCGAGCTCGGTGATTAGAATACAGAGCCAGACGAAACTGAGAATGAGCATCGGCAGTTCGAGTTTTTTCTCTAGTTTTTTCTCCAGTTCCAAAAGCATCTGGTATTTTAGTGTATTGCGAGTCATCCGACCCCCAATTTGCAACGAAAGGATTGTTCAACTTTCATGGCCACATGATAATCGCGACGGTTTCCTACCTATTGCTGTCGGCTCTCACATTTCTGGTTTGCCAATCCACCTCTCATTCATCCCCCGGGCGCACTCAGGAAACCTGCCCGCCACTCTATTGAACCTTCAGCCATTGCAATGCGGCTTCGTATTCCGATTCCGGGAAATGCTTGACTTCCGCGCGCACAAGGTGGGCGGCGATCTTGGGCACTTCCGTAAGAATATGGTTGTCGCTCACTATGGCAAGCTTTTGGACCTTTTGGAGATGCCCTTCTATGAACCTTATATGCGCGAGAAACGCTTCGAGATTTTCCCAGCCAGGAAAGACTTTTGCGTGGATCATCAGCCCCGGCAGTTTTCCATGTTTTGAGATGTAGGGATCGATCTCGTGGTCAACGCCCACAAAATCGGCCGCTTCGAGCGGAGCTTCGGGCTCAAGAATGAGTATCCCTTCCGGCAAAAGCAGTTTGTGATTAAGCCCGTGTTGCCCTCTTGTATCGGATGAGGCCACTCCAGATTCTTCCAGCCATTTCCGCGCCTCGACGGCGGCGTTGTGATCGAAGTATCGGATCGTCGCTTTCGTAAACGGCTTGCAGAACGTCGCCATGCCCTGCTGCCACTTCTTTTCCCCGACCATTGCGAGTCTCTCGATATCGCCGAAGTGTTTAATGGCGAACTTGGTGTCTTCCCACAGCGCGCCGGCTTCCCAGCCATGGAAACCGGTCATATCGAACAGCACGCGCAGTTTTCCGTGCTGTAGGACGAGTCGCTCGAACTCGGGTACAAATTGTTCGTAATCCGTCTTTACCAGCTTCCCTGTGACGTGAACGACGAGCAACGTCCCGTCTTTTTCTTCATTGAGTTGAATGGGCATTTTGGGCTCCTTTGTTTAGATTCGGGTTAGAACTAACTTCAGCTCTTTTCCATGGTTGCATTGTATTCGCCACGGCGCGCAGCCCGGTTGCAACAGGCTCGATGATATAAAGCTTGCTGTGCCGCCAATACGTTGGCCTCAGTGCCGTGCCATATCTCCATTGCCGGTTGCTGGATGGCGCGGGCAAACGAAAATGTCAATGCCCAAGGCAGCCGGGACCTGAATATGACATTCATTGCATTCAAACGCGCCGAAGCCAGTTCGCCGGATTGGCCGCCCGAGAGGAAAGCAATCCCCGGAACGGCAGCCGGCACTGTTCGCAAAAGGCACCTCACCGTTGCATCAGCCACCTCGTCCACCGTTGCCTGCTTGGGACAGGCCAACCCCGGAAGCACCATGTTTGGCTTCAGGATCATGCCCTCCAGCAACACCCGTTGTGTATATAGCTGGTTGAAAACAGTTTGCAGGACTTCCTCAGTTGCTTTACCGCACCGCTCCAGGGAATGCTCGCCATCCATGAGCACTTCCGGCTCGACGATAGGAACCAGTCCCGCTTCCTGGCACATCGCGGCATAGCGGGCCAACACCTGTGCGTTGGCCTCGATGCAACCCCGGCTGGGAATGCCATCGCCTATGGCAATCACTGCACGCCACTTGGTAAAACGGGCACCCAAGTGAAAATATTCCTTGAGTCTGTCGTGCAACCCGTCCAGACCTTCGGTTATTTTCTCTCCGGGATGACCTGCCATGTTCGTTGCGCCGGCGTCGACCTTGATGCCCGGAATGATCCCCGCATCGCTGATGGCTTTGACAAAGGAAGTGCCATCTTTTTTTTGTTGACGGATCGTCTCGTCGCAAAGGATCGCGCCACTAATGCTATCACCGAGACCGGGCGTCGTTACGATCAACTCCCGATAGGCGCGCCGGGCCTCTTCGGTCTGGGGAATCCCCAACTTTGCAAATCGTTTGTTGCAGGTTGAATTACTTTCATCCATCGCCAACAGGCCCTTCTTGTCGGCAACCAGGGTCTTGGCAGTGTCTATAAGCTCTTGCGTATTCATTTGGGGTTGCTCCATTTTTAGTTCCGGAATCCCGGCATGTCTTGAACGCTTGTTGATGTATTGCTTATGCCCTTGCGGCGGGAGTGTGTTACACTCCCCCCAAAGGAGGCTGTCCATCATGTTCCACTGGATCCGCGACCATCACCGCGACGAGGTGCGGAAGCGCCCGTTTCCCCCCGAGTGGGACTCCTGCGTGCGCGCGAACGTGGCTCACTACAGCATGCTCGACGACGCCGAGCGCACTGAGTTGTGCTCGACAATGCAGGTCTTCCTGGAGGAGAAACACTGGGAGGGCTGCGGCGGCCTCGATCTCACCGATGAAATTCGCGTCACCATCGCAGCCCAGGCGTGTCTGCTGCAACTCGGACTCCCCCATGACTATTATCGCAACGTGGAGTCGATCCTCGTCTACCCCTCCACCGTCGTTCCTCCCAAGTACCAGCCAGGCGTTTTCGAGCGTGTGGGTAGTCCGGTGGATGCCCCGACACCCATCCTGGGCCAGTCCTTCGCCCAAGGTCCGGTGATCCTGGTGTGGGACGCTGTCTTGCATGATGCGCGACACCCCGAGCTGGGTCATAACTTAGTTTACCACGAGTTCGCCCACAAGCTTGACCTGCTCGATGGGACCGCCGACGGCACCCCGCCCTTCGATGACCGCGACCAGTTCGCCGAATGGGTAGCCGTCTGCTCCCACGAATTTCTGCGACTGCGCGGCCTCGCCGAGAAGGGTCACAAAACATTTCTCGACTCCTACGGCGCGAAGAACGAGGCCGAGTTTTTCGCCGTGGCCACCGAGGAATTCTTCGACCGCCCCCTCGCCCTCCAGGAGCATGCTCCCGACCTCTACTGCGTCCTCAGCGCCTACTACCGCCAGGATCCGGCAGGGCGCGTGAACCGTGCCGGAAAACATTGATCAAAAACCAGCCCGCAGACCGTCTCTGTGAT
>JAJSLI010000039.1 GCA_021272315.1 Methylacidiphilales bacterium
TAGCCGGCGGGATTATTGGTTGGAATGCTCGTGAGCGGCAGCATCGAGGGCCACCAGAGCACCAGATCGACATTGGCGATATTGGTTTGGGACCCCGATGCCGTAATGCTATAGCGAAGATTATAGACAACCTGAGAGGAAGTGGCCGTGCCCGAGGTGATGGCCGTGCCATCGGTCTGCACTTCGGTGGAACCGTTTGTCGTGGTGACCACATCCTGGCCCGCGGAATTTGTCCCGCCCAAGGGCGGCAAGGCAAAATTCGCCAAATCGGTGTTCGTGGGGTCGGCCCGACGCGCGGAAATGAGCAGCGAAGCGATATCTCCAGCCTGGAGACGGCTGGTTGAATCGTGATTGTTGGAAAGTCCCTCGCCCAGCATGGCGATAATGGAGATCAGGGCAAAGGAGAGGACGGCAAGAGCGATGACCACCTCAATCAAACTGAAGGCGCGCCGGAAAATCCGATCCCCCCAGGCCGAAAAGATAAAGTTGCAGAATAGGCCCCGCCGGGGATGGGCACGGTTTGCCGCCCCTTTTTCGATGGCGTTTGACTGCAATCTCTCAACGTTTCGCACGGGTGTTTTTAATATACTATTCCCTTCAGCTTCGTCCAGAAGATGCTCTTGCAAGTCATTGATTGATAGAGAATAGCAAGCTTTCACAATCTCCTAATGAATTGAGGACGACCGGTTCATTATGGACTCACCGTTGCTGGTATAATGAGGGTGTGCATGACCACATGCGTAACCGGGTCGGCCAAATTCACTCCGAGCCGCTCGGGTTTCAGGCCGTAAAGCAGCGGATCTCCCGGCGGGAGAAACCCAATGATCGGCTCCGGTTTGTCGACGATAGTCCCGTCATCGACCGTGACCGTTGCCCGCACCGCCGATTTCTCATGGGAGAAAAGAAAAACGCCCGGCGACTCCTCTTTCCAATCCCAGACCGTTACCAGCGCCGAGCCGAAGTTGGTTGGCTCGCTGAACGAGGCCTCGTCGGTGATCTCGATGGAGGGTTTGGTACGGTCGAGCACATAGGTCCGCGTCAGCTTTTGCAGTGAAGGTACCGGGTAGCTGGTGGTGAGGTCCATCACCAGCGTGTCCTTGTCGTCGGTGAAGGTGGTGCTGATGATCTTCCCCAGAGCTGACGGGCCGAACTTCTCAAGTGTGTCCCCGACAAAGGGCACATCGTGGCCGTACGAATTGTTGAACATGTTTTCGTAGCGGTGCGGCCCAAACGATTTGGCCGTGTAGCTTTCCATGCCCGGATCGACGATCAGCGCCGCGCCGTTGCAGACGGCGACGTAGGTGCCGTTGTCATTGTGGCCGTGATTGCCGCCGTTATTGCCGCCCTTTAGCGCGAGGCCGAGCCGCGGCGCGCCGGGGCGTTCCGAGCGGGTGATGAGGACGCTTTCCGGCTTGAAGAAAAAGCGAAGGTTGCCCTGCGCGGTTTCGTCGGGAGCGGGAGGCGAGCCGACAACAACGCCGCTACCGTAGGTCGGCAACGGAAAGCCAAAGATGCCCAAGCCGAAAAGCCGGTCGCCCCCCGGATGCGTGGCGTACATATTGTTCTTCGCCGGATCAAGATCGGTCCAACCCATGCCCCAGCGCTGGTTGATGAACAGCAGCAGGGCGCTGTCGACCGCGTTCTCGATCCCTTGGGAGCGCACCACGCCCGAATCGCCGAAGGCCGGAAAAATGCCGTCCATGATTTCGAAATGGCGCGGGAAAAGCGCGATCTGCCGGATCTTTGCGCCCGCAAACATATTGATCTTTCCCTGCGTCGCCTCGTAGATCGTCTCGGAAAGGCAGAGATAGGAACCGAATCCGTAGGACCAGTAACCGAGCCCCTCCGCGTCGAACCCGTCCTCCGGGAAACTGGGCAGGTAATACGTGTTCATCGAAGCCTGGGCGCTCGCGATAAAAAGCGCTCGCTCCTTCGGATCGGGCAGCATTTCCAGCGCGGCGCCGGTTACGCCGGATGTGCAGACCGCGTTCCAGTTGTATTTGGCGGTCATCCAGAACCAGTGAGGCTTTCCCGTCTTGACTGCGTCCTCGTAATGATCGAAGACGCGGCGTTTCATCTCGTCGCGCAGGCGCTGGCGCGTCTCGGGCTTCAGCTTGTCGCCGAGCCAGTAGTCGGTCGTGGCCAGCGTCCAGGCACGCGCCGCCGTGGAAAGGTCGATGCTCTCCATTCCGCCAAAGCTATGGTCCGGCCACGGGCTCAGGACGCTGCCCGGCGCCGCCCAACTTTTCTCCTTCAATATCGCGTCCAGTTCCGATTCGATGGCCGGCAGATATTTTCCCTGATTCTCGATGCACTCGGCCACGACGAAGGCGATCAACCGCGTCGAGCGCAGGCGGAACGGCACGAGATAGGTGTCCAGGCGCCCGGTGACCTGCACATCATTGAATAGCGCGTCGGTCAGTTCCGGCGTCGGCTGGGTGAGAAAGGTCGCGGCAATTTTCTCCTTCCTTTGAAACGCCGGCTGTTGTGCGGCAAGGGCCCAGGCCGCCCGATCGGTAATCGGCCGCCCCACTCCCTGCGGATCGGCGGGCAGCATGGCGGCAATCGCATCAATTTCCGCCTGGGTAGGAATGGGCAGTGTCTGCGAGGCTTGTGCTTGTGTGCCGGGGGAGGACGTCCCGGTTACCATTGGGGTCACCGGCGTCGTAGGATCAACCTTTTGAAAGCTGAAATCGTCCACATAAAGCGAACCCTTCGCCTTCCAGAAAAACAAGGTTGGCACCACGCTGTCGACGCCGGCGGGCACCTGTACGACCGCTTCGATATGCGTCCATTCCGTCGGGGCGGATGCTGACGCCGGTAGGGGCGAACTATAGGGGGGCTGGCCCTGTGAAACGGTATTGTCGAGATAGATAAAATCGGAGCCTGAGCCGACGGGTGGAGTCCCGGCCGTCATATTCAATCGGATGACCACGCCCGGACTGTCCGGCTGCATCTGAAAATCTGCGCCCGCCTTCACCCACACTCCAACCCGGTAGCAATCACCCGCAGCAACCGGAAAAGATCCTTGGGGGCTGAGACAAAAGCGCGCGAAATCGTCCGCCTGCATGAGGGCCGATTGCTTTCCGGAATGAAACGTGTCGGTACTGATCGTGAAGCGACAATTGTCAGCTTGTGAATCTGGCGACGTGAAAAGAAAGTAGGAGGCAGACGCATCGGGCGCATCCTCAAACCCGGGATTAGGAATAAGATTGGCGCCATCCTCGGCCCTTAAACCAGGGGACGATAAATGGAAGGCGAACAGGATGACGGAACCGAATATAATAAATGGATTTTTTTTCACAAAATTAACGTATTTATTGTCGGCCGAGCGACAGCATCAAGCTTTCTGGAACCCACTCCAGATTCGCAGTGGCTTTACTTATAAAGATTTCATAGTTCGTCCATCATACCCGGATTCATGCGTCGCAGGGTCCTGCCCGGCGCCCATTTACTATTTCGTACTTGTCACAATAATTTTAGCCCGAAGACCATCAAAAGAGGAACCAAGCGGAAAACTGGAACAGCAGGAAAAAAGTTGCGCATAAGAAAAGGCTTAAGTACGTATTGCCTCAAGACCTAGGGCCGCGTAACCGAATAGGTCCCGTTGATGCTGTTGAGATAAAAAGTGGCGTAATTCTGCATCCCGCCCACTTTGGCGCTGCTGCCTTGGGCGCGGTATGGCTTCTGGGGCACAACGGAAAGCGAACAGTAGACGGTGGAGTCGTTGGGAGCGGGGGAAACAGGGTTGCCGCTTGTATTGGGTGTCGTGATGGCGCCAGTCGTGGAAAACGTGAGAATGTAGCAGTAGATAAAATTGGCCGGCGGAAGCGGGTTAAAGGAATTGGACGTGGGTGGATTGGACGGGGGGCCGCTATTGGAAAATGACGTGAGCGAAAGATCGTTGGTGCTATCGGCGATGATGGTGCTCTGCGGCAGCAGGATGGGCTTTTCGATGGGCTCATCCGACTCCGTGGTGGAGTTTTCAGCAGGCACCACGATCTGCAGGCTGTCGATGGAAGGGGCGGTAGAGGTATTGTTTTGGTCCTGGTAAAGACGCAGTTGCACCGAGCGGTTGAGCGTCTTGGCCGTTTGCCGGGCGAGTTCCAGTTGCCCCTGCACGATGGCGGTGGCTTCATTCAGATGGTTTGCCGTCATGAGCGAAGAAAACGCCGCCATGGAAAGCGTGGTCAGGACGCCCATGATCGCTATGACGATAAGGAGTTCCACCAAGGTAAAACCTCTTGTCGAAAACCCGCACTTTACATGGTAGTTACAAACATCTCCGCGGCGTGGACTATTGTGGGATGATTGAAACATATGGGCGAACCTAACTCAGAAAAAAAGTGCCGGCCATCTGGTTCAGAACCTGGCACCGACCAGCCTCAGCTTCCTGTAGAGAATTCTTGGATGAATATGACCTAGAATTCACAAATAAAGCCTCAACTATCCTGGGTTCCTGTTATGTCCGGGCCGAGCACTTCCGTTTGCGCACAATGAAGACAAGGAAGCCCAAGCCCAGGGCGAACAGGGCCCACGTGCCCGGCTCCGGCACCACGTCCAATTGCAACGTCAGGTCCCCCGCCGAGCCCACGATGACGAAATCCGCCCAGTTGACCGCTGTCGAACT
>JAJSLI010000009.1 GCA_021272315.1 Methylacidiphilales bacterium
CGTGAGTCGCCTGCAATTCGGCAAATTCTCCGCGCCGTTCGGGCCGGGCGGCCAGTTCGGCGTCGAGCGCGCGGCGGTCCTCGTCGGTCGCCTCGCGGGCGATCACCCGGAGGGCCAGATCGGTGAAGGCATCAGGGTCCATAACCGTTTATCGCAGAAACGCGTTAAGTTCTTTCCACAATTTAGGGTTTGTCTTTAAGTGGGTCCGGACCTTGTCGAGACTTCTCGAGAGATTAACGCCGATGCTGCCGGTCGGCATCTGGTATTTTTCGGCCAGTTCCTTGTAGGGAAGGTGATGGATGAGGAAATCGCGCAGCAGCCCGGCGTTGCGCGGTTCCAGTCCCGCCAGCGCCGCGTCGAGCAGGCTCGCCAGTTCGCGCAGATCGCCCGCCTTGAGGTGGGAGACCATCTGCTCCGCGGGCTCGAACCGCACCGACTCGTCTTCCTGCATCGCGTCGAGGCTCGACACGCCGCCGCCGCCCCGCTTGTCGGCCAGTTGCCGCCGCTTTTCGGAGATTGCTTTGCGCGAGGCGATGGTGATGACAAGCAAACGCAACTCATCGAATTCGGCGACTTGCGCCACCTTCGGCAGCAGCAGTGTCAGCGCTTCGATGGCGATGTCCTCAGCTTCCGACGGCGTCAGCGCCGCGAGAGGATGCCGTGCCGCGGCGAAGGCCGATGGGTAGAGCCGCCGGAAAGCTTCTTCCCAGGCCTCATTGTCGCCGCGCCTCAGGGCGTCGAGCAGTTCCCGGTCTGTGCGCATGGCGCGAGATGTTCACCCGCCGCAATCGGAAGGCAAGCCCCCTCATTGCCTAAAGCGCGCGATTCATTCTAACTTAGAACCCATGCACCAGCGCGCCTACCGTTCGATTCCGGGCCCGAGGGAACTTCCGTTCGTGGGCAGCGTCCATCGCCGGTTCAGTTCGCCGCTCGATTTTTTCGAGTCGCTCAAGCGCGATCACGGCGACGCGGCGCGGTTCAGTCTCTTCAACGAGCGGTTCGTCCTTTTCAGCGACCCAGCGATGGTCAACGAGGTGTTGGTGACCAAGCAGCACTCATTTCGCAAGGGCCGCGCGCTCGAGGGGGCGCGGCTTTTCCTCGGCAACAGCTTGCTCGTGAGCGAGGGCGAAGAACACGCGCGCCAGCGCCGGCTCATTCAGCCGGCATTTCATCGCGGCCGCATCGCCGGTTACGCGCAGGTCATGGCGGAGCGCGCCCGGCGATGGACCGAGTCGCGGCGCAAGGGCGAGGAACTCGATCTTGCCGTGGAGATGAACCGGCTGACGCTTGCGGTGGTGGGCGAGACGCTATTCGGCTCGCAGGTTGATGCCGATGCCCACGCCGTGGCCGAGTCGCTCACGGTGGTCATCGAAAATTTCAGCCGGATGCTGCTCCCCTTCTGGAAACTGATCCAGCGCCTGCCCACGGCGGCGAACCGGCGGCTTTTCGAGGCGCAGCGGAGGCTCGACGAGACGATTTTTCGTTTGATTTCCGCGCGGCGCCGGGAGGGGCGCGATCATGGCGACCTGCTTTCAATGCTTCTTGAGGCGGAGGACGCGGAAAATCCCCAAAAGCGGCTGACCGATTCCGAGGTGCGTGATCAGGCGATGACGCTTTTCCTCGCCGGGCACGAGACGACGGCCAATGCGCTGGCCTGGACGTGGCACCTGCTTTCCCGGCATGAGGAAGCGCGCGCGCGGATGAAGGCGGAGATCGACGCGGCACTCGGCCCGGATCGTCTGCCCGGCCTTGAGGACACCGCGCGCCTGCCTTACACCCGGGCGGTCTTTTCCGAGTCGATGCGGCTGTTCCCGCCGGTCTGGGTGATTGGACGGCGTGCGCTGGAGGACGTGATCATTGGTGAATACGAAGTGCCGCGGCGCACAATCGTGATTACCAGTCAGTACGTCATCCATCGCGACGAACGGTTCTGGCCGCGGGCGCTCGAGTTCCGGCCCGAACGCTGGCTCGATGAGCAAGCGCAGGCCGCACGGCCCAAGCTCGCCTATTTCCCGTTCGGCGGCGGCGCGCGCGTCTGTATTGGTGATGCGTTCGCCTGGGCCGAAGGCATCATCCTGCTGGCGGTGATGGCGCGGCGCTGGCGGTTTGAAGCGGTGCCGGGGCATGTGCCCGGCCTGAATCCAACGGTGACATTGCGCCCGAAGCACGGGCTTAAGATGATCACGCGCCAAGCGTGATTTTTGGCGGATGTTGCCGGTGTCCTTGCCCGGCGCTACACGCGCGCGGCTTCTTCCCAGGTGATACGGTGCTGTTTCGTGACCGCCATCAATTCGAGGTCGCCGAGGCCTTGGAAATACTCGATGCTCGATTCATAATCGGGCAGGTAGTCCCAGATTCGCGGTGAGATTTGGTCGGTCGCGGCCGCGCAGGCCCAGAGAAGCCGGGTTGATTTTTCGACCGCTTCGCAACTGGCCTTGAGCCCGTCGATGGAGTTGCCCGTGGTAAAATCGAGCACGCTGGGCGGCTTCGGCACCGGGGCGATCACTTCGCGGATGCGCCGGTAACAATCCATCACAATCTCATTGTCTGAATGATTGCGGGCGTGCTGCTCGAACTTCAAGAGGGTGGGCACGTCGCGGAAATTCATGGAATTTTACGATAGCACACAATACCAAACAGTCTAAATTATGCAACGGTGTGTAAATTGTTGCTGTAAAATGAGTTTTGGCAGTTGCCAAATATCGACTAAACTTAACGGGGCTAATTTCATGAGCATTGCGATTGATGATGTGCTGACCCAGTTGGACGGAATTCTTCTGGGCAAGGACCGGGCGGTTCGGCTCGCAGTCTGTTGTCTCTTGGCGCGGGGGCACCTGCTCATTGAGGACATTCCCGGGGTTGGCAAGACAACGCTGGCCCACGCGCTGGCGAAGATTCTGGGGCTTGAATTTCGGCGCGTGCAATTCACGAGTGATCTACTGCCCGCCGACGTGCTGGGCAACGCGATATTTGATCCCGCCTCGCGCCAGTTCGTTTTTCATCCCGGGCCAATTTTCACACAGATGCTGCTGGCCGACGAAGTGAACCGTGCGACACCGAAGGCGCAAAGCGCGCTGTTGGAGGCCATGGAGGAGGGGCAAGTCACCATCGATGGCGTGACGCATGCGCTGCCTCTGCCTTTTTTTGTCATCGCAACGCAAAATCCGCAGCATCAGGTTGGCACATATCAACTGCCGGAATCGCAGCTCGATCGCTTTTTGATGCGGCTGGAACTCGGCTTTCCGGGCCGTCGCGCGGAGAAGGAGATGCTGGCGGGGCAGGACCGGCGCGACCTCATCCGGCATATGCAGCCACTGATCCCGGCGGCCCAGCTTTTTGACTGGCAGGACCAGGTTAAGGCGTTGCACGTGTCGGATGGGGTTCGGGACTATGTCCTCGATTTGCTCGAAAAGAGCCGGCAGCTTGATGGCGCGGGTACGGGACTCTCGCCGCGCGCGGGGCTGGCGTTGCAACGTTGCGCTCAGGCGTGGGCCTTTGCCGCGGGCCGCAACATGGTCGTCCCCGAGGACGTGCAGGCGGTGGCGCCGAGCGTGATCGCGCACCGGCTGGGCTCGGGCAACGGCGTGTTGGAGGACTCGGGCCAGGCCTTGACGGAAAAAATTATCCGATCCGTGCCGGTGCGATGAAACGGGAATTATTTTTTCTGCGCCCCACGCTGCTCTGGGTTTTGTTAGGACCGATTCTCGGCTGCATGTGGCTGGCTGCGGTCAATTATTCCAATAATCTCGTCTATGCGGTTCTCTACCTGGTTGGTTCACTGTGTTTTGTCTCGCTATTCCATTCGTGGCGCAATCTTTCCACGTTGCAGGTGGAACATATCCGAATCAATTCCGCCTTTGTGGGCGAAGAGGTGCGGGTTGAAATTCACCTGCTGAATCCGGACAAGCATCCGGTCCAGGGCCTTTTTTTTGCGCGGGTGGGCGAGGAGACGGGCCTGTCGCGGTGGCCAATTCCCTTGGCGAAACAAGGCGGCGGCAGTCTACGGATCGCGGCGGGCGATTCGTGCCGCTTGGAGGTTTTTTTTCCCGCCGAGCGGCGGGGGATATACCGGTTAGAGTCGCTGTTGGTGCGAAGCTCGTACCCGTTTGGGCTGGTCTGGGCGGCCTTTCGAGTCCCGGTCGACGTGGTCTATTTCATTTACCCTCAGCCTAAGGGAAGCCTGGCTTGGCCGGAATTGCGCCCAAGCGGCGACGAGGGCGTGCCGGTGAGTTCGAGACCAGGCGATGATTTTGCCGGCGTGCGTGCCTATACGCCCGGGCAGTCGTTAAGGCATGTCGATTGGAAGGCTTATGCGCGCGGGCGGCCGCTCTCGGTGAAATATTTTACCGGCGGAGAAGGGCGGCAGTTGTGGCTCGACGCGTCGCAAATGCTCCGGTTACCTTTGGAGGATAGGCTGTCACAACTGGCCCTCTGGATTGTAAACGCTGAAAAGGAAGAAATTTCCTACGCCCTGCGGCTGGGCCGGTCAGTTCTGCCGTTGGGCATCGGTCCGGCCCAGTCGCGCCGTGCGCTTGAGGCACTCGCTGTGGCGGGCCTTGGAACGGAAGAGAAGCAAGGCTAATTGTTTCGTCGTTCACTTATTTCCGATTTTTAGGTAAAAACTAGTCAAACACCTCATGAGCCGTATATTCTCCAATTGGTCCGTTTAACCTTGCCGAGAAGATGTCTTCCCAAAGCCCTTTTCGGCACGGCCCCGTCTTATTTTGAAGAAATAGCCAAGGACATGACACGAATGACAGAACTGCAGGAAAGCAAAATGAACTCGAAGCCACGTGACGTTCTTGCCGAAGTTGTCAATACTTTCGGTCCCGAGGTATTCGCGTCGCCGGTGAGGTTTGAGGGCATTCTGAAAGATTATTGCGGCGAATTTCGGCGCGAAATTTTCGTGCTGGTGAGTTGTCTGCGTGTCGGCGTAATGGAGCAATTGCGCCAACAAAGCGGGTCGTCGCTAAAACTGGCCATGGCCCGGTTTTCCTTAAGGCTTGAAAAAGATCTGGCCATTTCGAGCGACGCGGCAAAATGGGGGGTGGAAAGCTGGGCCATTGCCCTTGGCCTTCTCGATCCGCAGGCGGCAACGGGGCCCCTGTCCATTCCGGAATCGCCGCCTTCCAGCCCGTTGCATGACGCGGGTCTGGCTGAAACTCAGAAACTGGGGTTGGGCGAGCCGGTTTCCGCCGACGGCTTAATCCAGCCCGACTCGCCTCCGGGGGAGCAGGGCGAAGCGTCGAGCCCCGGCATGCTCCCCGGTGGAAAATCCGCCCCGCCCGAGTACCTCGCGTGTGAACCGGAGCCGCGCATATCGGTTCCCGACTGGTCCAAGCCGTCTCGGAAGATCATCGTTTATCCCGAGGGCAGCGGACAAAAACCTTCCCTCCACGAAGCGGTGCGCGATTGCGGGACCGATGCGGCGTGTCTTGTGCTGCGGCCCGGTTTGCACCGCGACAGCCTGATCCTGCGCAAGGACCTCCAGATTCGCGGTGATGGCGAGCCCGACGAGATCATCATCGAATCGCTCGGGGCCTCCGTCGTACAGCTCGATGGAGCATGCCTGCTGCTGGCCGGGGTGACTCTCAAGGGCGTTTCCGGAAAGGAGAAAAAAGCGATGCCAGCCATTGAGGTGAAGTCGGGCCGCCTGACCATGGAGGATTGCGACGTAACCAGCGAGTCCTCGACCATTATCGAGGTGAAGGGGTCGCAGGCGGAAGCGATCCTCCACCGTTGCCACCTGCACAACGGCAAGGCCAGCGGGATCACGTTCCAGAACGGCGGTTCGGGTTACCTCGAGGGATGCCATCTCTACGACAACAAGCTTTCGCACGTGGTTATCGGCAAGGGCTGCGCGCCGACCCTTTTTTCGTGCAAAATCAGCAACGCCCTGATGGCCGGAATTTACGTGAACGAGGGCGGAGACGGCCTGATCGAAAATTGCGACATCTGGGGCAACTCGGTCGCCGCGGTCCAGTGCCGCCGGGGCGGGAATCCCCGGGTCCGCCACTGCCGCATCTCGGGCAGCGAACGCTATGGCGTGATCGTGGCCGAGCAGGGCGAGGGGCTGTTCGAGGAGTGCCTGATTTTCGAGAACGCGAAAGCAGGCGTGACCGTCGGCCCGCAAAGCAGGCCGGTTTTTTCCGCCTGCCGCATTTCGGACAACCGGGGCGTCGGGGTCGAAATTCACGAGCACTCGCACGGCGAGTTGCGCGACTGCGAAATCTTCGGCAATGAGGAAGCCAACGTCCTGGTGAAGGACAAATCGGATCCGCAATTTATCCGCTGCATGATCCACGACGGCCAGTTGACGGGCATCGTGGTGCAGGGAGCGGCCAAGGGCCGTTTCGAGGCGTGCGAAATTTTTTCCAACGCGCAGTCCGGCGCGCTGGTGACCGACCAGTCGGCGCCCGTTTTCGAGGGCTGCAATTTCCATCACGGCCTGGAGAACGGCGTCACGGTGACGAATGCCTCCGAGGGCCGGTTTATCGATTGCGACTTCACCGATCACAACGGAACGGGGGCTTTGGTGAGCGTCAAGTCGGAGCCCCATTTCGAGCGGTGTCACATTTCCCGCAACTTGGCCGCCGGCGTCCACGCCGATGACGCCAGCAGTCCCGTGTTCCAGGACTGCGTCGTCAACGAGAATGGCGGCATCGGATTTCACTGCACGTTGAGTGCCACGCCGAAGATGACCGACGGGCAGATCAGCGAGAACGCGGGCAACGGGCTGGTCGTGGCCACCCAGTCGAAGGGACGCTGGGAAAACGTGGTCCTGAGCCGCAACAAGGGCGACGCGGTGCTCGTATCCGACAGCGCCCGGCCCGTCTTGCGCAAGTGCCGGATCGAGGAGGCGGTACTCGACGGGATGCATTTCCGCAGCCAGGCCCAGGGGACGATCGAGGAAGTCGAGATCGTCGACAGCGGCGCCGCCGGCATCGAGATCGAGGGGGGGACAAACCCGGTTTTGCGGCAGGTGAAGGTGTTGAATGGCCGCGGGGTGGGGATCGTGGTGCAGGCGCTCGGCGGAGGTACAGCTGATCGCTGTGAAGTGCGCGACAACGCGGGCGGCGATTGGGAAATCGCGGTCAATGCGCGGTTTTCCCGCGTTGGGTGCTGAGCTTTAATGTAGCGGCGGATCATCGACCGCCGCTACAAAGGAAACATGACCGAGTTGGAGGAGATCATCCGCGCGGAAATTCGCAGGGAGGGTTCCCTTCGCTTTGAGCGGTTCATGGATCTGGCGCTTTACGATCCGGGCCACGGTTACTACGGCAAAGCCGGTGGAGCTGCGCGCATCGGACGGCGGGGTGATTTCTTCACGAGCGTGAGTGTCGGGCCGCTTTTTGGGCGGCTGTTGGCGCGGCAGTTTTTTCAGATGTGGGAGATGTTGGGCCGGCCCGTGCCTTTCTGGTTGATCGAGCAGGGTGCGAACGACGGACGACTCGCCGTCGATATCCTCGAGTGGTGCCGAAGTGCAATACCCGCTTTTTTTGAAGCGGTCCGTTACGCCATCGTCGAGCCTTCGGGCATCGCGCGAAAGCAGCAGCAAAACGCCATGGGGACGGTGAACCCGGAGCTGGCCGCCCTCGTGACGGAATGGGAGAGCCCGGTTTCGCTCGCGGCGGAAAAGCCGGTGGGCGTCTTCTTTTCCAACGAACTGGTCGACGCTTTCCCGGTGCGGGTCGTTCGTTTTCAATCGGGACAATGGCGTGAAAGATACGTCGTTCTCGCGGATGGCGCGCTTGGCTGGAGCGACTTCGCCATCGAGGATCACGAGGTGCTGGAGGTGATGAGCGGGTTGCCGCTGCCGCTCGTCGAAGGCTACACGACCGAGATCAACCTGCGGGCGCGGCGCTGGATGGCGGAACTTGGCCGAGCCCTGACCCGTGGTTACGTGGTGACTCTCGACTACGGTTTTCCCGCCTCGGCTTACTACGCCGATTTTCGCGTGGGAGGGACGCTGACGGCCCATATGAATCATCGACGGACGGAGGAGGTGTTGGCCGACCCGGGTTCGCGCGATATCACCGCCCACGTCGATTTCACGGCACTGGCACAGGCCGGTGAAAAAGCGGGCCTGACCACGCTGGGATTTGTCGATCAGCAACACTTTTTGATGGGAATCGCCCACGACGAGCTCAGCGAAAAGGAAGGCCCGCGCGTGGGGATTGCGGAAAGCGTGCGTGTCTGGCATACGCTGACTCACCCCAACCATCTCGGAGCGCGGTTTCACGCGCTGTTGCAGGCGAAAGATGCGCCTGCGAATCTGGATGGCCTCAGGTTTTCACGGCCTGATGGTTTGCTGTAACAGCGCAGGGCAACGCACTCTTGGCAATGTCTCAATTTGCATTTAGTCCGTTGATAGGAGGTATTTTAACCTCTTTCTTCTTTGTAATTCTGACCGTGATAAATCGTGCTACAAGCCTGAATAAAAAAACGAGCAGAAATCCCCACAAAGCACTGTTGATAAACATGACCATAAAATCAATATGGGCGTTGGTACGGTCATCGAGTCCCGGGAATCCATTGTCCGGCAGGAAATATTGCATTGGGAACGCAACGCCGAATGCTATCTTTAGCCATAAAGGGTCAGGTGTCGTGACCAAGCCTTGGTCTTCTACGGATGCAAGGTACAGGCACAACATGACGGTCACGATGAATAAAATCGGTGCAAGTACCAAGACACCGACAATATATTGATTTAGCCGAGTCATACTGAAATACAGGACTAAACCTACCACTCCCAAATCGTGTCGCAACCCACTCTTGGCTAACGGGCGGATAAACCCTAACTTGCGGCATGAATCGCCGTTTGCCCGTGACGCTTGTGGGAGGTTTTCTCGGCGCGGGCAAAACCTCGCTGTTGCATCATTTCATCAGCGAGCATCGCGGGGGGCATCTCGCCCTGTTGGTGGAAAGTCCCGGCGCGGTGAACCACGACGCGAAGGCGCTGCACGGACTCTGCGGCGCGATGCGGCGCGAGCACGATGCGGTGCTCGAAATTCCTTCCGAAGACGAAGCGGCGCAAGTCGCGTGGATCACGGCGCGGTTGCGCGAGTGGTCGACGGCGGGACATCACGAGCAGGTGTTGATTGAGGTCGGCGGCACGACGAACGCCGCGCGGCTCGGAAGGTACTTTGCCCCTTTGCCGGGCCAGGCGGAGACGTTGGCGCCTTGGGCGGAATTGCGGCAGATCGTCTGCGTTGTCGACGCGCTCGATTTTTTTCACATGGTCGGGACTTCCCTATCCGATGCCCTGGACGATTTTCAGCGGGCGCAAATCGAAGGCGCAAGCCTCGTTGTGCTCAATAAGTGCGATCTGGTCGACGATTCGCAGCGGGCACTTTGCACCAACCGGCTGCGTGCACTCAACCCCGGAGCCTTGGTGATTGAGACCGCCTACGGCGAAATTCCAGAGGAAGCCTGGTCCCGGCGCGGTCCGTTGCCGGAACCCGGCAAGCGTCCCGGCGGCGCTGGCGCGAATGCGGGCGAAACGGAACCGGTTCCGCCCGCGCTGGGCAGCATGCTCTATCGCGCCTACCGTCCCTTTCATCCCGCGCGATTCTGGGAATGGTTCAATGCGGACCATCCCGGCCTGCTTCGCGTGAAGGGCCTCGTCTGGCTGGCGACGCGCTCCCTGCTCGTCGGCGGTGTGTCGCGCACGCGCCAGCAAAATTCATGCGGCGGCGCGGGCATCTGGTGGGCGGCTCTCCCGCGCGAGGACTGGCCGTCGGAAACGGAGGCGCTGCGGCGGATGCAGGAGACTTGGCGCGAGCCCTACGGCGACCGCCGTCAGGAACTGGTCCTCATCGGCGAAGCCGCGCCGCTGGCCGACTTGACGCGCGGACTCGATGCCTGTTTGCTCAACACAGAGGAATTTGCGCGGCCGCTGTACGAATGGTCGTCGCTGCCCGATCCGTTTCCGGCCTGGGACCTTAACGGGGCAGAATGAATTTTATGCCGAGGGTTTGTTTTTGAGCGCGGGCGAGGCGGGCGGCAGTGACTTGAGCGCAACCTGCTCGACCTTGCGGTTGAGCATGGCGAGCTGCCCGTGCTGCACGGTCACGGTGCCGAGCGTCGCGCTGCGGATGACCGTGTAGGTATCGGTCTCGGCCAGCACTTCGCCGACGATGCGGTCGCCGTCCTTGAGAATCGCTTCGACCACGCGCGTGCTGCGCTGCGACTGCGGCACGGTGAGCATGCCGAGGCTGGCGTGGCGCACGAAGAGGCACTCGGGCGTCTCGGCCACAATGTCTCCGACGATGCGGTCGCCGTTGATCAGGATGAGTTCGACCAGCCGCTTGGCGATCTGCGTGCGCGGCAGAGTGAGGACGCCGAGCGTTGCGTGCTCGAGGTAAATGGAGTCGCGTGTTTCGGAGAGGACCTTGCCGAGGATACGTTCGCCGTTGGCCAGGAAAAACTCCCGCTTTTCGCCCGGCGCGGGCGGCGTGCTCAACGACGACGACGTTGTCGCCGGTTCCGCTTTCGGCGTCGCGGCGGCGGGTCCGGATGTGGGGAGAGAAACGGCCGGGGTGACGGGTATCGCCGCGGTTCCGGTTTTGATTTCCGGCGTGAAAACTTTTTCGGGCGCGATCGACTCCGGCTTTTTTTCCGGTTCGGCGATTGGCGGAGGGTTGACTGAGGACGCGGTTTCCTTCGTTGCGGGTATTTCCCCGGACGCTTTCGCGGCGCTTCCCCCCAAGACCGGTTCGGCGGGATGGCCGGGCGCGGCATGGGGAGATTTTTCCGGAGCGGCAACATTAGAGTCTGGGGGCGCCGCGTCTTTCACCGTCTTCGGACTTTCCGCGCGCAAGACGGTGCCGGCGGGAACTTCCACCGGGAAGGAGGGTGGCACGATGGTGGCGGGAAGCGCCTCGCGTTTTGCCGGCAGAATCATCCGGGCGAGATCGGTCAGGCGGGCTTTGCGGCCGAAATGAGGCCGGCGTAGACCGGGGGCTCCCGGAGCGGAGGCGGCAGGCGGCGCTGTGGCGGGAGGTTCTTTCTTTATTTCACCCGGATCAGACATGGAAGGTGGCTGCGGTTCGGGCAATGGCCCGTTTTTCGATTGGGGAGCCGGTACGGGCAACTGAGTCGGCAGCGCCTCGGTCCGAGACGCGGGGGGCGTGACCTCGGGATGGATTTCCGACGGCACTCGCTTGATGAGTCGGACACCACCCGAGCGGGTGAGCATGCGCAACGTATCGGCCTCGGCCATCGCCTGGCTGACGTTTTCGGCTGTGCCCACTGCCGCAGGTTCAATCGAGGCGGTCAGGGTCGCGGAAACCGGCGCCGGTGAAGGGGCTTTGGGTTTTGTTTGCCGAGGGAGGGGCCTGGCCTTAAAGAAAATATCAGGCCAGCGCATTGCCATTCCGTAGGACGCGGTTTTCAATTCAAGTGGATAAATTGGTACAGGTCGGGCGTTTTGGGATAGGGCTCTGCTCTATCCCAAGCCCGATCATACCCAGAACTTGGATAAAAACAAGGCAAGTTTTTCCGTATTTTAAGGAAAAAGTCTCGATTCCACCGACTTGCCAACGTGAACCAGATAAAAGTCAGCTGTGGCATATAACATGCTTTTGCGTGGTACCCAACGGGTTAGCCCTCAACTTTTTGTCACTCTATTGCCATCATGTCCGCATTTTCGGGAAGTTTAAAGACGTCGAATTTATCTCAAGTTTTGCAAAAACTGGTCGATGGCCGGAAAACCGGCTATCTCAGGTTCAAGGAGGGCGAGAAGGAGGGATTCATCGCGCTGGAAAATGGGATCATCCTCAATGCACTGACCGGGCCTTACACCGCGCTCCATGCGCTTTTTCAATTCGTCCAGTGGCGCGGTGCGCGGATCGATTTCTGCGAGGAGCTGATTTCCTCCGATTTTGGACGCGACCTGGCCGTTTACGATCCACCGGTGTTGATTTCCGGCGTCGCCTACAAGGAGGAAGAATTGGCGATCCTGCAAGGAGCCATTCCGTCACTCGATGCGGTGCCCTATTATGTTGGAGCGGAGGCCATCGAGTCGATCGAGACGACGCCAGCCGACCGCGGCCTGCTTTTGCTGGCCGATGGCCGTCACTCGGTGCGCGAGATCGCAGAGGAGGTCAAGCTCAGCCCGTTTGAAGTCGCACGCATCATGGCGCGGTTCCGCCTTGTCGGCGCACTGGAACTGGTCAATCCCAAGCCCGTGAAACCGCTTTTGGCGGCGACGGGGTAGAGCGGTAAAAACCTTCTTTTTGCGGGGACATGCCCCCCGGGACTCCACCTATTTTTGCACGACAGGCACGGTCGGCGCGGCGGTATCGCCTTGGGCGATCGCGCTGTTGAGGACGTGGTCGGCGGGAATGTGGTAACGGGCCATGATGGCCTGGTTGGCGTCGTCGAGTATCGAGGCTTCGAGCACGGCCTGCTGAACTGGCTGGCCCGCCATGAATTTGAAGACATCATAGCCGTTGACGGGCGACTTGAGCGCGGTGATGACATCGGAGATTTGCCTGATCTTGATCCCGTTGATCTCGTCGACCACCGTATTGCGCAGCGCTTCGTAGCCGATGTTCACTTCGTCGGGCAGCACCTGCGAGAGGACGACCCGTTGCGGGTGCTCGGCGGTTACCTTGTCATTGTTGTAGTAGAAGAGGCGGAAGGGTGCGAGTTGCCGCCAGTCCGGTCCCCAACTGCGCAGATAGGCGTTGGTCAGGGGCACGAAGACAAAGCCGCCCGCGAGCACGTACTCGGGATTCTGATCGAATGACTGGTTGGGCACGAGATCGTCGCTGAACTCGGCCTTGGGCAGTTTGTAGGTGATGTCCATTTCCTTGCCGTCGCGCCAGATCTTGAACTTGCAATCCGAGCCGGCCCACTTGCCGCGCGAGGAGAGATTTTCGAGGCTCAACTTTTTGTAATCGGGATCGTTATAGTTACCGTCGGTGTCGATGTCGAAGCCGTCGATCTGCAAAATCACGTCGCGTGGTTTGACCACCGAGGCGAGGCCCGGCTTGAGGCCGGTGTCCTTGACGATCACGCCGCGGGCCGGGCCCGGCAGCTTGAGGTAATCGAGGCAGAGCGGGTTCTCGACCTGGTCCCAGGTGAAATCGAAGTAGCCGAGTCCGCTGTAGGTCTTCGCGGCGCGCGCCTTGAGGATGGACGAGATGAACGACGACGGGGTGGCCACGACGGTGCCGCCTTCTCCCTCCGTGGTCAGTCCGGCCAGCTTGTCGCCGACCGTAACCGCCTCGCTGTAACCCGCTGCCGGAATGGTCGAGTCGATTTTCAAGGCAGGTACCGAGACGAAGCTCAGCGCCGAGTTGTCCACATAGAGCCGCTCGATTTCGCCCTGGTGATTGTCGAGCGTGTCGTCTTCCCAGCGTTGAATGCGCACGTCCCCGCTGATCGGCGTCGGGTCGGCGAGTTTGGCCGGTTGCAAGCCGGTCCAGAAATCTTTTTCGTCGGTGGTGATGGCGGCAAGATTAGCCTGGTAATCGATCCAGGCCACGGTGCCGAGGCTGAAAAGTCCCGCGCCCTGTTTCTTGAGCCGGATCAACGTCTGGTCCGCGAGCCCGTCCGCGGTGGTGATGATCTGGTGTCCTTCAACAACGACGCCGCTCTTGTAGACATTGTGCTCGCTGCGCGCCCAGGGCTGTAGGTAATTATAGAGTTTGCCGGTGACTTCGATTTCGATAATGGAGTTGTTCCAGGAAAATTCGCCCGAGCCTTCAGGGCTGTCTTTTTTCGTGGCGGCGTTCGTCGGGGCCAGGGCTGTCAGCAGCGCCAGCAGGAGCGTCGGCAAAACCGGGCGCGTGGAACGGAGGGAAAGAAACGGTTTCATAAACGGCTTTGGGCGGGAACCTCGTAGGTGGAAAGAATGTCGGGATTGGCCTTTTCCGCCTCGTCCTTGCGGATGACCTCGAAGTGATGGTCGGGCAGGAATTCGATCACGGCCATGTTGCCGGTGGTGGCGGCGAAGGCCTTGGGGACATCGGTCAGGCGGTTGATGGTGATGCCGTTAATCTTGTCGACCATCACCTGGCCGCGCACGCCGAAGTTCGCGTTGACCGGGTGATCGAGAATCGAGGCGAGCACCACCGGCTCGGGCCGCCAGTGGGCCGGGTCCTCGAGATGCCGGTAGAAAAGCTCGTAAATCAGGTCATGTCCGGCCGCGTCGCTCCAGTTCTGTCCGAACGTCTTCAGGTAATCGAGGGAGAGCGTGGTGAAGACCAGCCCGCCATAGATGTAATAGCGAGGCAGCGTGTCGTACTGGTTCCCTTGCGCGGCGTCGTCGTGGTAGACTTTCACAGGCAACTTCACGTCGATCATCTGCCCGTTGCGCCAGATTTTCAGCGGGATTGTGTCGTTGTTCTGGGCGAGGTCGAACGCGGTCGTCACGCCCACCGTGTTGTCGTCGTAGGTGATGGTGCCGTCTTCGTCCACCGGGTAATCGCCCACCTGCATGATGACGTCGTTCGGCTGGATCACGGCTTTGGTCGCGGGGATGTCGAGGATCTGGTCGACGCGTACGCCCCGCTTGCTGTCGTCGGGAAGTTTCAACATGCGCCGGAAGGCCGGGTTTTGCAGATTGGCCAGTTGCAGGCCGGTGTCGGGCACGCCGCTGTAGGTGCCGTTGGCGATGTCATCAAGGAAGTGATGGATGATGACCGTCGGAATGAAGTAACCGGTATTTTGCAGCCCGGCGATGCCCTCGAAGGCCACGCCGACCACCTTGTCGTCCTGGATCACCGGTCCGCCGCTGTTGCCGGGATTGATCGCCGCGTCGGTCTGCACGGCGAGAAAGGCCCGGTTACCGATATGCACGTAACCTTCCACCTCGATGCGCGAGACCACGCCGCGCGTGTAGGAAATCTGCTTGCCGCCGGCGGGGAAGCCGTAGGTCACCACCGTCGAGCGCACCTTGGGCAGCGGGCCGAACGAGAGCGATTTCATGCCGTCGTAAAACGTGGCATTGTCCACCTTGAGCACCGCAAGGTCGACGTCCTGTCCAACGAACTCGACGTGCGCAAAGTAAGGCTTCGGATCGTGGTAACGGCGCACCACCAGTTGCTTGGACCATGCCACCACGTGCGCGTTGGTCATGATCCGGTTGCCGTCGATAAGGAAACCGGTGCCCGAGGCAAGATGGATCATGTCGGGCATCCACGGCGCGGCCCAGTTCGGTTCCTGGTAGGCATTAAAAATCTGGACGACCGACTTTTCCGGTTCCGATCCCTCGGGGAGGGGGGTGCCCTCTGGAAGGGCCTGCGATGTGCCGGTCGATTGGGCCGGTGGCGGCGTGACGGATGGTGTCGGGACCGGATTAATGGAACTACCCGGGACGATTGGGGTCGTGGGCGTGGTGGGAGTAGCGGAAGGCGGCAACTGGTGCGTGGCGCCGCCGGCAACTCCGCCGGAGGAGGGAGGTGGATTGATGGCAGTCGGTTGCGCCGCCGGCGCAGGCAGGGAGATGAGGACGGCGCCGATGAAGCAAAGAGCCGGGTAACGAAGGGACGGCATGGGATTGTAAACAACCTCTTGAAGGGGCTTTTGTAAAGCGGCGATCTCTTAAAGTTGTGTAATAACTTTTTCCGCTATGAATGGATGCTGCATCCTTTCTTTTTTGCCGAAGCGTAATTGCCGTCCGCCAGGATCTAATTCGGATCGGCGTCTTTGGGCAGGGGCGCCGGTTTCCAGATCGGTTCGCTGGCTTCCTCGGCGGTGTATTCCTGCTGGCCCGCCAAGGTGCGCCCAACCTTGAGCGCGGAGACAAGATCCTGCTCGGCCACGACGGCGTAGACGTGAATGGGGTTGGCAAAGCCGGGCACGACGGCTTCGCCCCGGTCGGTGAGGGGGAAATCGCCCTGCAACTGCTTGAGCGTGTCCTCCGAAATAAGGATGCGCTCGTTGAGCCGTTTGGTGAGCGATTCGAGGCGCGAGGCGAGGTTCACCGTGGAACCCATCGCGGTGTAGTTGAGTTTAAGGGAAGAGCCCATGTTGCCGACCAAAGCTTCGCCGGTGTGGATGCCGATGCCGCACTCGAATAGCTCGGTGTCCTTGCCCGCCCGCTTGGTCTTGAAGTTGGCCAGGGCGTAGCGCATTTCCATGGCGCAGCAGACGGCGCGCTGGGCATGGTCGGGCTGCACGTCGGGCGCGTTCCAGAAGGCCATGATGCAGTCGCCGATGTACTTGTCGACGGTGCCGTCGTATTTGAAGACGACCTGGGTCATTTCCTCCATGTAGTCGTTGAGGACCTGGAGGACCTCGCCGGAATCGCGGTTGTCGCAATACTTGGTGAAGCCGCGGATATCGCAGAACATGATGGTGATTTCCTGCTTCACGCCGCCGAGCTTCACGTTATCAGGATGGGCGAGGACCTTGGACATGACCTTCTCGGAGAGGTAGGCCCTCATGGCGTTGCGGACGCGGATTTTTTCCCGTTCCTCGCCCCAGAAACGTTTGGTGGGAACAGCTCCGGCGAGAAGGAGGAGCCCGACCTCCGGCATGGCGACAGGGACCTGAATGTTGGCGAACCAGAGGGCGGCAAAAGCGGTGCTTGCAAGCAACAGGACGGCAACGATGCCGATGGGTATCAGGGGGGCGATGCCGACGCGCAGCATCAGGAGGCCGCAGACGAACAAGAAGAGCGCATAGGCCGGCATCCAAATCCAAGGACTGAGAGGACGAAGAAAATCGTTCTGGAGAATGTTGTTGAGGGCGTTGAGGTGGGCATCAACGAGAGGTGTATTGGTTTCGAGAGGAGTGACTCCCATATCGGTTCCGTTCAGGTCAACTCCAATCACGACGATATTATCCTTAAGGTTAGGGAGCAATTGGCGGGGCGGAGATTGCTTGCCGGCGGCCTTGTCTTCGAGTCCCGCGATTGCACCGACATAGCTTTCGCCTTGAAAATCCGCCAAGCGAGCCCGGTAGTTGAGGGTGATGAAGCCATGGGAGTCGATCGGGATGCGCGCCTGGGTACCGTCCGGCCGGGGCAGAGTGATTTCATGACCGAGGTTGATGACAACCTTGTCGGGATCGACATCCCAATATTGCATGAGAACTTGCAAATCAAGCGAAGGCAGGACCGTTCCATGGATATTGACAACGAGAGGCATGGTCCGGCGAACGCCACCGGTGGTGTCCTCACTGGCAAAGCCAAAATAACTGACTTTACGAAGAATGGGGATGGGCAGGTTGGCCGACGGAGCGAAGAGAAGCTGCGAAATATCACCGGTGACGTTCTTCAGAGGCTTGGTGGGGAGGAAATCCTTGTCCGTAAAGGCAGGGCCGGTGGAACTGGGTTCGGCGCAGGTGATCATATTGGGAAAAAGCGCGGCACCCTCGGCCAAGGCTTGATCTTCGAGGCTGATGTTCTCGGACGTGGAAGCCGGTGCAGAGCTATCGGGCGCAGGAGCAGCCGGATTGGTTGCCTCGGGTGCGGGGGCCGATGGTGGAGCAGCGGCCGAAGACGTTGGCGTGCCCGATGGGGTCAAGGATGAAGGATCAGCCCCGATGTAGCTGGAGGGGGAGATTGTGGAGGTGGTGGGAGGCGTACTGGCAGGAGCGGCATTGGTTCCAGAATTATCGGGGGTGGGTGCGGGCGGCACCGGTGGTGCGGCGGGAGTGGCAGGAGGCGAACCAGCAGGTGGGACGATGCCGGAATTATCCGAAGGGGGAGGGGTTGTTGACGACGCCGGTGTTGGCG
Source organism: Methylacidiphilales bacterium (assembly GCA_021272315.1). GTDB lineage: Bacteria > Verrucomicrobiota > Verrucomicrobiia > Methylacidiphilales > UBA1321 > JABDGH01. Next base: position 17,696 of record JAJSLI010000009.1, read on the forward strand.
TCGAGGAGGCAGGAGTGGTTCCTGCTGAAGCGTCCGGAGCCGGAGCGGGTATGACGCTGGTTTGTACCTCAGTTGGCTCGGTGAAAAGAATATCCCAAGCCACCACCTTTGGCTTTTCCGGAGCGATGTCCTGAAGAAATTCCCCATGAATGCTGCGGGGAAATGGCCAGCGTCCGATGACCTGAACGGATTTGATATCGATGGGGAGGATGATGAGATGCTGATCCGGCGGATGCGGCGAATATTTCTTATGCAGGTCGTAGCATTGCTTCATCAGGATGTCGGCGAAAAACAATTCCTGATTTGCGAAAGAAGGAACGTTAAGAAGGGCCGCAACAAGGCCGGTTAAAAAAACGGCAAAAATCCCGGCCATGACCGTGTTGGATAGGGGCTTCATCCGACGCCAAGACTGGCAAACAGATGGCGGTCTGGCAAGGCATGGGCTATAATTCACTATTGCGAAAGCCGGGGCGTTCGCGCACGTTAAGCTGAGAGCGTGTCATCCAACCCACCCAGTATCCCGTGAAGAAAAACAGCACTCCACATGTCACCGTAGGGCAGCTTTATACCAATCACGCCGATCAATTGCAGTTGAAGCTCCTGGCAGGCGCGGGCGGGTTGCAGCGCCGGATTTCCGAGGGAGCGGTGAACCGTCCCGGGCTGGCACTGGCGGGATTTTACCGGTCGTTCGCCTTCCAGCGGGTGCAGGTCATCGGGAGCGGCGAGACGCAGTACCTCAAGTCGCTGCCGGAGGCGGTGAGCCGCCAGCGCCTGAAAGAACTGTTCAAGCACCGGATTCCGTGCCTGATTTTTGCGCGAAACATCAATCCACCCAAGGTCGTGCTGGAGGAGGCGGAGGAGGAAAACATCGTCGTCTTCAAGTCCCCTCTCACGACGATGCGCCTGCTGAACACGACGACGATTTGCCTGGAACTTGATTTCGCGCCAACGGCCAGCGAACACGGCAGCATGATCGATATCCTTGGCATCGGCGTGCTGGTGCGAGGGGCGAGCGGCATCGGCAAGAGCGAATGCGTGCTTTCGCTGGTGGAACGCGGACACAGCCTTGTTTCGGATGACGTGACCAAAATTCGTTCCCTCGAGGGGCGCGAACTGATCGGGACGTCGTCGGACCTTTCCCGCTTTCACATGGAGGTCCGGGGGCTTGGCATTATTAATATCGCCAACATTTATGGCGTGCGAAGTATCCGGTTCGAAAAGCGGCTCGATTTGGTGGTGACCCTACAGGACTGGCACGAGGTGCCGGAGATTGACCGGATCGGATTGGAACAAGATTACTACGAAATCTTGCAAATCAAGGTGCCCCATGTCACCATACCTGTGAGGCATGGAAGAAATCTGGCGAATCTGGTCGAAGTGGCGGCACTGGACCAGAAGCTTAAAGGAATGGGTCAAAATTCAGCAGTTGAATTTAACGAGAGATTATTGAAAGCTATCGGAAGCACGGGTAAGTAAGCTTTTTACGTGAACCAAACGAGACATGGCATCGGCAACAAAAAATAAAGAGACAGGAGCATCCGTGGTGCGGGATCTTGTCGTTGGAAACAAGCTCGGTCTGCATGCGCGCCCCGCCGCGATGTTTGTTCGGGTGGCCAACCGTTTTTCCTCTGACATTTTGGTTGAAAAAGACGGCGAGGAAATCAACGGCAAGAGCATCATGGGCCTGATGTTGCTGGCCGCAGGATGCGGTTCCCGGCTGAAAGTGACAGTGACCGGCGCTGATGCGGGCGAGATGGTCAAAGCGCTGGAAGAATTAATAGCTCGCAAATTCGACGAAGAGTGAGCAACTTGGCGCCGATGCCTGAAGAGCCGTCGGACAGCCCAACGCCAACAACGGAAACAAGATACAAGGGGACTGCGGTTTCCCCGGGCATCGCCTGCGGTCCCATCATCCTGCTCTACGCCGACGAGCACATTGTGCGCAAGCGGCGGATTCGTCCGGAGGACGTCTCCGGAGAAATCACCCGCTTCGAAGCCGCGCTGCTCAAGACGCACCAGCAAATCCAGACGATTCGCAACCAACTGGCCTCCTCGATCGGTGAAGCGGAGGCGAGCATTTTTGACGCGCACATCCTTTCTCTCGAGGACAGCTCCCTGATCGAATCGGTGAAAGAGCAGGTGCAGAGCCGCCTGGTCAACATTGATTTCGCCTACGAGCAGGTGGTGCGCTCCTACACGCGCAAGATGAAGGAGCTTGATGACGATTATTTCCGTGAGCGGGCTGCCGATTTTATCGACGTCTCGCACCGCGTGCTGCGCAACCTGCAGGGCAGCCAGGGGCAGTCGCAGCAGGAACTGCAAAATCTCGACACGCCGTCGATCATCTTGGCCCACGACCTGACACCGTCGGACACGGCGGGTCTTGATCGCAAGATGGTGCTCGGCATCGCCACTGAGGTGGGAAGCCGCGTGTCCCACTCGGCCATCATGGCGCGGTCGCTGAACCTGCCCGCGGTTGTGGGTTTGCGCGAGGTCATCGGGAAATTCGAGCCGGGAGTTGAGGTCCTGATCGACGGCTACGAGGGACTGCTTATTGTCGCGCCGACGGAACAAACAAAATTCGAGTACGGGCAGCGCGAAAAACAGCAGCACGACGTCGAAATCAAGCTCGACGCCTTGCGCGAGACCCTGCCGGTCACAGTCGACCAGCGCCGCATCATCGTTTCGGCCAACGTGGAAATTCTCGAAGACCTGCCGCTGGTGCAGGAACACGGCGCGGAGGGAATCGGGCTGCTGCGGACCGAGTATCTTTTTCTCAACCAGGACGAATTTCCGACTGAGGAGCAGCAGATGGACGTCTACCGGCAGATGGCGCAGGCCTCCAAGCCTCATCACGTAATCATCCGCACGCTCGATGTCGGCGGGGACAAGAAACGCCCTCACCTGGGCATCGAGGTGGAAGAAAACCCGTTCCTCGGTTTTCGTGGGATTCGCTATTCACTGGGGCGGCAGGACCTATTTCGAACCCAGTTGCGCGCGATCTGCCGGGCCGGTACGGAAGGCAATGTCCGGATCATGTTTCCGATGATTTCCGATCTGCGCGAATTGAAGGAAGGGCGCCGCATTCTCGATGAGGTGCGCGCCGATCTGCGCCGGGAGAATGTGCCGCAGGGCGACAAACTCGAAGTGGGCGTGATGATCGAGGTGCCCTCTGCCGCGCTGATAGCGGATATCCTGGCTCGCCACGTCGATTTCTTCAGCGTCGGCAGCAACGACCTGATCCAGTACACGCTGGCCATCGACCGGGGCAATGAGAAGGTCGCGGGCATGTACCAGCCGGCGCATCCGGCGGTGCTGCGGCTGTTGCAAACGGTGGTCGAGGCGGCCCACCGGAACAAGATCTGGGTTGGCGTTTGCGGGGAGATGGCTGCGGACGTGGTGCTGACGCCGGCGCTCGTCGGTCTCGGCGTGGATGAATTGAGCACGGGCGCGGTTTCGATCCCGAGGGTCAAGCGGGCGATTCAGGCGCTGAATTTCGAGGAGGCACGCCAGGTCGTTTCGCGCTGCATTTTAAATGAGTCGGCGGAGCAGAACCAGGCCGAGCTTTTGCAAATGGCGCAGCGGCTCTATCCGGAAATTTTGTAAAGAGTTCCAAAGCAATCTTGCCCTCGATTGTCGGCAAGCTGCGGGGTGTGTTTTCAAATAAGACAAGGTCGCGCCGGGAGAGCTTTTGCCTTCTGGCGAGGCGTCGAGTGACGAATATACCCGCAAGCGGTCTGTGAGGAGCGAGCAACGAAGCCAGAAGGCAAAAGAACCCCGGCCCGAAGGGTGGAGGCGCTTTTGAGCTGCACCTTTGTTACTCGTCAGTCAAAGACCGCAGAGGGTATTCTTCTTCCTCGCGCCTTGGTGCAGCCCAAAAGCGATTCGCCACGCGGCCTTGTCCTATTTGAAAATACACCCTAGGCTGGTCGCTTATGCAAGTTCTCATTCTCGCTGCCGGCTATGCCACCCGGCTCTATCCACTGACGCTCAATCAGCCGAAACCGCTGCTGCCCGTTGCCGATAAACCGATGCTTGAACACATCATTGACCACCTCGCCACGGTCAGGGACTTGGGCGAGATGTTCATCGTGACCAACCAGAAATTCGTTTCGCACTTCACTACCTGGTCCGAGAAATACCGCCGGGAAAAGACCGCGTTCAATTTCAAGATCATCAACGACGGCTCGACCAGTGATGCCGACAAGCTCGGGGCCATCGGCGACATCCACCTGGTCATAACCAAGCAGAACGTGACCGGCGATCTCGTGGTTGTGGCGGGGGACAATCTTTTCGATTCGTCCCTGGCGCCGTTCGTCGACTTTGCCCGCGCGAAAAACACGGCGGTGCTGGCGGTCTACGACGTGGGCGACCTTGAGCAGATCAAAAAGTACAACAGCATTACACTCGATTCAGAGGGAAAAATCACTTTTTTTGAAGAAAAGCCGAAGAACCCGACAAGCACCCTGACCGGCATCGCGCTCTATTATTTCCCTGCCGGGGTTGTGAAGATGATCGATACCTATATCGCCGAGGGCAACAATCCGGACCAACCGGGGCGACTGATCCAGTGGCTCTACCCGCGCGTGCCGGTGTACACCTGGCGTGTGCCGGGACGCTGGTTCGACATCGGAAGCAAGGAAACACTGGAAGAAGCCGACCGGATTTTCCGCGGGTAATCCGGGGTGCGTAAAACAGAACGAAATCAGCCGCAAGTCCCAACCGAAAAGATCATGGCCGACCGATTAACTGCAATCAATGTCACGCGCGGCGTACGTTTGACGCAGTGCGGACGAATTGCGGACAATCCATGGACCAAGCTGATCGGGTTGTTGCGCGACCGGACGCTCGAGTTTGGCGACGGGATGTGGCTCAAACCCTGCAATTCGATTCACAGCTTTGGCATGCATTTCGCCTTCGACGCGATCTTTTTGGACAAAAAACTGCGCGTCGTGCATCTCGTGATCGAAATGAAGCCGTGGCGGATTTCGCGGATGGTCTTTTCCGCCCGCAGCGTTCTGGAAGTCCCCGCGGGTATGATTCGCCAAAGTGCCACCGAACTCGGCGACCAGTTCGAGATGCAGCGGGAAAAGATCAAGCCCTAGCCCTGGCTGAGAGCGAGGCCTGATCAAAAAGCACTCGCGCAAAACTGCAACCGGAACTATTTTAACCCATGCTGATACGTTTTCTCTGGCACTGGCTGGTCCTGGCCCTTGGGCTTTACCTGATCACGCTTGTGCCTCTCGGCATCAGTTTTGATTCCCGCGAGGACCTGGCTTGGGCGGCGTTGATCCTGATTTTGGTGAACACAATCATTAAGCCGATTCTGATCTTGATCAGCCTGCCGCTGGTCCTGCTGACGCTGGGATTGTTCCTCTTCATCATCAATGCGATCATCCTCTACACCCTGCCCGATTTCGTGCACGGCTTCCATGTGCCGAGCTTCACCTCGGCCTTTTTCGGCTCGTTGCTGCTCAGCCTCATCACCAGTTGTTTTACCGGTTACGAACGGCGTGTCTCCGCCCGGCGCATGGATGCCGGCAACAACTCCGGCAAGGTGATTGATATTTGAGGGCGTTAGAGGCTCTCGACCTTATGCGCGGCACCGGAAGGGGGCAGTGACGCAAGGATTTCGGCGGCCTGCTTTTGAGCCCGCTCCATTTTGGGATAGCGGATCTCGCGGAAACCGGTCGCTTCTTCGGGCAGGCGCAGGATTTTGAGCCAGGCCTCGTAAGTGGCGCGGTGTTCCGTGGCTTCGAATTGATCGGCGATCTGAAAATACCAGTCGCGAAAAGCCCGTTCCCGGGCATGCCAGGCGGGGAGCAGCCGGCGCAGGAATTTGGCCCGGCGCATCAGCCGCAGCATCCAGGGCCTAGTCTTGATCTTGAAGCGCAGGGTTCGCTTGCCCAAGGTGAACTCGGGTCGGTTGAGATGACGGTGGACAAGCCGGTCTCCGAGCTCGGGACGGACGTTGTAGCGGTCGAGATCGCGCTCGAATTTTTCCTCGCTGCTCAGGAGCCATGCGACGTAGATCTCGTCTTTGATAGCCATAACCCGGTGGAGGTTCCAGAGCGCGGCCTGGGTCGCGGCGTAATTAAATTCGGCCGAGTCGCGGGCATGGACGCGCAGCAGGCGTGCGACGTAGTCCCCGGCGTAGCCAAGATTTTCATAGCGGATGAGGTTGTAAATGCGCTGGGCCAGAAGCGATTCATGGCGCGGGTCGAGGGTCAGTTTCTCGCGTGCGCCGGTGACCAATTGCCAGTACTGTCGCGCCAACCGCTCGCCTTGAGGACCGGAGCGTCTGAGCCGGGCCGATTTTTCCGCGACGATGTCGTGATAGGCATCGTTGTCCGCCGTTACCGTGCGCGGAGCGGTGAGGGCATCGTGAGCGATCTTACGGCCCAGCTTGAAGGCAAGCCAGTTTTCGGTCGCCGCGCTGCCCATGGTCTCCTGGATGCCGTATTCGAGGCTGGCTAGAGAGAGCGGCAATTCACCGCGCTGGAAGGCGATGCCCAGCATGATAACATTGGCATAGAGCTTGGTGCCGAAGGCGCCCTCGGAAAGGCGGGAGACGTCGGTGCTGAAGTAGCCGGAGGCGTCGGTGTGCCGGCGCAGGGACTCTTCCAGCGTGTCGACGCAGAAATCGTCGGTTCCGAGGAGCGTGTTGATGGTCGGCGTCTTGTGCCGGTTGACAATAACGCGGGTCTTGCGGCCGCCGACGCGGAGATTGCCTTTCGGATCAAGTCCGCGCGCGGCTTCGAGGATGTCAATGCCGAGCATGAGATCGGCCTTGCCGTAGGGGATAATGGGCGAGACGAGGGGGCCGTCTGGCTTGAGGAACGTGATATGCGAATAGACGCCGCCGTTGCGGATGGCGAGGCCGTTTTTGTCGCTAAAGACCACCTGGTAGCCTTCGCGATGGCCGGCGCGAACGAGCGTCGCGGTGGAGACGCCGATGCCCATGCCACCGACGCCGGCGAGATAGCCGTGCCAGACAGGATCGAAATCACGCCGGACGGGAAGGGGGATCTCGCCCGTTTTTTCGAGATCGGGAAGGTGGGAAAGCGGTTTTTGCGAGCGGATGACGGTCACTTCCTCGAAAGCCGGGCAGGCGTCAAGCTTGGTGCAGGCGGTGTCGTTCACGCACCAAGAGAGGTCGGTCTGCACTTTTCGCCCGAAATCGGTTTCGATGAAGGTGAGGCCGGGGCAGCCGGTGGCGCGGGTGCATTCGAGGCAATGTTCGCAGGCGTCGCTGACGATCTGGATATGGCGCTTGCTCTCGACGAAGCCTTTTTGCCGGACTTCGGCACGTTCCTCGAGGTTGCGGCGGCGGTGGAAGGTGATGCCGCATTCCTTGTCGGCGACGACGACCTTGACGCCGTTTTTGAGCACGGTCGATTCAAGCAGGCTGCGATAGGTGGCACGTTGGGCCGGATTGACGCGGAGGACTTCGACCTTGGAGTTCTCAATCATCGACCCGATAATCTTTTCGATCTTCTGGACGAAGGTTTCCCGGCCGAGCAGATCATATTCGAGGCCGGGGGTGGTCTGCTGCCCGGTCATCGCGGTCGTTTTGTTGTCGAGGATGACGTAGGTGATGTCCTGGCCGTTTTTGATCGAGTTCGAGATGGCGATCTGGCCGCTGTGAAAAAAAGTCGAGTCCCCCATGAAGACGACTTGTTTGTTGGTGATAAACGGGTCGATGCCGAGGCCGGTGGCGCCGCCGAGTCCCATCCCGCTGTAATTGTGCATCAGGTCCTTGTTCGGCTCGAACATCAGCATGGTGTAGCAGCCGGTGTCGCCGTGGAAAACGAGATCGACCGGTTCGCGCCGGTGGGTCCGGCGCATGTAATCGGTGTCACGGAAGGCGCGTTTGATTTCACCCAGGACGCTGGCCGAATCGCGATGGGGGCAGCCGGGGCAGAAGGTGGGCGTGCGCGGCGCCAGTTGCACGTCGATGGCCCGATTTTCGGCCAGCAGGGCGAGCTCGCGTTTGATGATCGAGGGATCGAGCGTGAGTTTGGGCGCGGCGAGTTCGGTGATGAGTGGGGCGAGAAGCTCGACGAGGATGGATGAATTGAAGCCCCGCGTGGAGGGGAGTCCGGGGCGCCCGCCGGGGAATATCTTGCCGTAAACCGGCACGGTCGCTTTCCCGGTCAAAGCCCGCCGGGCCAAAAGCTGTACGACCTGTTCCTCGAGAAAGTCGCGGCGTTCCTCGACCACGACGATGTTCTCGACCTGGCCGGCAAAGGAGTCAATCAGTTCGGGATCGAGCGGATACGTGATGCCGAGCTTGAGCAGGGGGAAGGTCCCGGCGAGGCCAAGTTGCGCGAGTGCGTGTTCCAGGTAGGAATAGGCGAGGGCGGAGCTGATGAAGCCGAGAGGTGCCGTGCCTCCACCGCGGCCCGGTATGCCTGCCCGGCCCGGGCTGATGCGGTTGACGCCGAGCCGGCGCGCGCTTGCCCAGAGACGGCGGTAACGGGAGGGAAAATCCTGCTCGCGGCGCCACGTACGCGGTGGCAGCAGGACGTTCTTCTCGAAGTCGACCTTGGCGGTGTCGAGCTCGAAGGGATTGTGCGTGTTGACCCGTGGAAAATGGTTGCGGGCCACCTGCACGGAACCGCCGCCATCGGCCTGGTTGGTGGTCACCAGAAATCCAATGTAGAGTTCGCTTTCCCGGGAGAGACGGAATGCGAGATCGACCCAGTCCTTCATTTCCTGGTTGGTGGCAGGCTCCAAGACAGGCATGAAGATGTGCTTGCAGAGATAGCGCGAATCGGCGGGCACTTGGGTCGAATCGCTCCAGGGATCGTCGCCCATGACCACGATGACGCCGCCCTCGGGATGCGCCCCGGCGAGATTACCCAGCGCGAGCGCGTCAGTCGCGACATGGAGGCCGACGCTTTTCATTACGCACATGGCGCGCAGGCCGTGCATTTGCGAGCCGTTGACCATCGCGGCGGAAAGCGCCTCGTTGTTGGCCAGCACCGCGCTGATGCCGTATTGCTTCGGGATTTCTTGGATGGCTTCGACGCAGTCGAAAAAGCCGGAAATGGGCGAGCCGGGATAGCCAGTCCAGAGATGCGTCCCCCCCCCGGTTTCGAGCAGCCCCTTGACGAGAAGCTCGTTGCCGAGAAAGACCTCCGTACCTTCCTCCTTGAGAAATCGTGGATCGACTTTCAAGCCTCCTCCGGGTTTGGGGTTGCGATTCGCCGTCTCCTGCTCGGCGGTCGACTGACGGGTAAAAGGTTAAGACAAATATACTCCCAAGGCCAAGGTAAAAGCTTTGAGGCGTCGAGCTACCCCTCCTCATTCACCCGGTCGATCAACTGGCGCAGGAATCCGAAGTGGATGCGGTTGAAGGACAGGCAGAGGCGGGGTAGTTCCGCGAAGTCGGTTTCACCGGCTTCCTGGGGCAGGGCATCGCGCTGGAAGATTTCCACGGGGGGTTCAAGGATGCTTAAAAATTCCTTGCGCAGTTCCGCGAGTTTCTTGTCGGAAAGCGCGCGCCGCAAGCGGATCACCAGGTAGCGGCCGACAAAGCGGTACGAGTGAAAATTCCGGTAGAAACGGAGAATTTCGTCCCGCGCTTCCGTGATGCTGGTGGTCAGCCGGAAAAGGTTGAAGTCCTCGGGAGAGATCAGCTTGCCGGCCATGAGATGTTCGCTGAGGTACTGGATGAACGTTTTCCAAAACGTGCCGCCCGGTTCGTCGATCAGGACCACGGGGATGAGGCGGGCCTTGCCGGTCTGAAGCAGGGTCACGACTTCCATGGCTTCGTCGAGCGTACCGAATCCGCCGGGGAAAACGGCAACCGCGCTGGCTTCGCGCAGAAAGGTGAGTTTGCGGGTGAAAAAATAGCGGAAAGTGACGAGTTTCGGGTCCTGGCGGATGACTTCGTTCGGGCGCTGTTCGAACGGTAACAGGATATTGAGGCCGAAACTTTTTTCCGCTCCCGCGCCCTGCTGGGCCGCGTGCATGATGCCGTCGCCCGCGCCGGTGATGGTCATGTAACCGGCTTCGGTCATCAGGCGGGTGAAATCGACCGCGCTGGTGTAAATTTTCGAGGGCTGGCGGATGCGGGCCGAGCCGAAGACGCAGATCTTTTTGATCGAGCGGTAGGGCGCAAAGATGCCCTGGGCGTAGCGCAGTTCGGCCAGGGAACGCTTGAAGAGGACCATGTCGCTGGAGTTGGGGTCCTGCTGCGAAAGCCGGTAAAGCGAGGCGATGATCTCGGCGAAGTCGCCGGAAAACTCCGGCGCCTGCCACCTGGCCACCAACTCGAGGATGGCATCG
>JAJSLI010000012.1 GCA_021272315.1 Methylacidiphilales bacterium
GTGCTCAGGGCGATGGTGCCGCTGCCCGCCGTGGTCAGGGCGTAGCCGCCGCTGACGACGCCGCTGATGGTGAGGGCGTTGCTGCTGGCATTGGTCCAGGTCTGGTTGGTGCCCAGGGCCACCGGCGCGCTGATGGTGACCGCGCCCGCGCCGCTCTGGTCGTTGATGCCGTTAGGCGCGACGTTGATGCCGTTGCTGCTTGTCGTCGTCGTCGCTTCCAAGGTCAAAGAGCCGCTATTGGTCCCCGCCGCGATGGTGACCGCACCCGAGGTTGAGTTGAAGGTCAGGCTGTTGACCGTCGTGGGCGCGTCCAGCGTCGTGCTCAGGTTGGTCGCCGTCGGGCTGCTCGTCGAGAAGACCACGTCCGTGGTCGAGCCGGGAACCGCCGTGGCGGGCGTGTTCGTGGTGTTGGTCGTGCTAAAGTTTTGATACGTCTGCCAACTGGAATTGCTCGACCCCGTCCAATAGGCCAAAGCGGGCGAACTGGAAGGGATCTCGTACTCAACGTAGAGAGAGGTACCGTTCACGTTTGTAGTCAGAACATAATCGGGGGTTATCGACGTGAAATCCCCCGCGCCACTCCCAACGTCGATGCTGCCACTGCCAATGGTAAGAAGCGCGTAGCTATCGTTCGTTGTTCCCCCGCTAAAACTCAAATCGATTACACTGTTCGTATTGATCGTAAGCGCATTAGTGACTTTTAGGAAGGCTGTGTTCGTGCCGCTACCTGTGGCCGGCAAGGCGAAGCTTAACGTGTTGCCGGGATCAGTGTTAGTATCGCCTATCGTAAGGCTGCCAATAGTGTTAAGGGTGGTGGCTGCAGTAAGACCGCTCAACGCATAGGTGCCTCCGCCCTCGATCGTAACGGAGTCATTGGTACCAATTTTAGTGCTTACGCTTTGGCTCACCTCGGCGCCGTTGATAGTGAGGCTTTGTCCCGTGGGAATGGCAAGATGGCTGGCGCTGCCACTTAATGTCACGACCGTGCCGGTACCACTCACGGTAGTCGGTCCGGTGTAATTACTGCCCCCCGACGCAGCACCGCCAGTGAGGACGATATTGCCGCCGCCATCAAAGGTCAGTCCGCCCGTTGAACCATTGCCGGCTTGACCGGTAAACCCGCCATTAAACGTCAGGGTTATACCGGGTTTGGCCGCTATCGTAATACCGGTTGGTCCCGACTCCAAGATATTGGTAGTTGAAGCACTAGAAAGACCATCAAAGGCCTCCGTGCTGGCAGCCGTTATCACGGATCCATCATCGATTGTTATTCCGCCAGTTGGATCAAAAACTACGCCGTAATTGGTGCTATCACCCAGTTGGACGGAGCCATTAAAAACGACAGGATTTGGCAATTGCTTGGCTGAACCTGTGGCAGCGGTGGTACCGATTTCACCGCCATCCAAATAGAGAGTGTAACTTACGGAAGCAGTACCAAATATATTGTTATTTTCCGTCAAGAGAACACCGCTGTTCAACGTGATGTTGCCGGTTGATCCCGAAGCAATGAGTGGACTGGACGAAATTACAATGGGACTCGAACTATTGCCGCTGAACGTGACTCCGCCATTATTGGTAAGGGTGCCGCCCAAGGTCAAGGTCGCGCCGCCGGTATTGGAAATCGTCGTATTCGTCGCGGTCGTAAAACTCACGCTAATCGTAACGTTACCGGCCGATGTGTCCGAGATTTTGGGAAGGTCACCTTCAGAATCCTGGACGAAATCAAGGGTGTCACCCGTCAGCGTAATTGCACCCGCGTCGCTTCCAGTTTCGTTAAACAAAAGCTGGTTGAGTTGGAACAGATTTTGTACGCCATTCGTCGTGCTGTAAGCACTCGAACCGTTTGCGAAGATCAGGCTGTTCTCGACACTGGAGACGGGAGGGTTGGAGCCGGTTGTCGTCCAATCCCCACTCGTGGTCCAATTCCCGGTCACTCCGCTCCAAGAATAGGTAAGGGCTGGCGCGGCTTGGGCGCGAGGCGCGAGGACAAATCCTGCGAACAGGAGGACGGTTAAAACTGCGAGCTTTTTCATTCGTATTTTCCAAGTTTTGATTGAAGAACGGGGAAAGACTGTCATTGCGCTCATTGTCTTTTCCGCCTTCTCTAGGTGAACCGTACTTGATCCTTTAGGCAAGCCAACAGAAATGTGCGTGTTAATGTAACATAAGCGTTTTAAGTTGCCGAAATCCTTTTGCGTCAAATCAATCCAACCCTTGAACGCGAAGGCGCCGGTTATTGCGAAATGTTCTTCCATAAAACCGTGTCATGCCGGGTACGGCTGTCCTGAAGGATGATGGCTTCCTTGTACTGCTCGGCTTGCAGGACCAGCGCGCCCGCTGGCGTCTGCTTGAGGGTCTGGCCGATGCTGAACACCCGGAACGTCGAGCCGCGCACGGCGGCAAGATCGACCACGCCCCTCAAATTCGATTCAGTGGCCTCACCACCGTCGGCAAGGCCCTGGACCTCGGCCAATTCGCCGGGAGAGACAAAGACGGGCGCGCCGTAATTAGTCCCATTCGCCGCCAGGGTTATCGAGCCGACGTTGGTGGCGGCGATACCCGGGAAGGCGGGATTGGTGGCCGTCACGTTCGTGGCGGTTGTAAAGAGGGCGACGAGGGGGGCCGTCCGGACGATGGCCGGATTATTGGTGAAGGGATAGAGAGACGAATTGATGTTCACCAGCCCGGCCAAGCTTACCAGTCCGTTACTGCTGGTGGTTTCGGGCTGGTAAAGATCGGAATGATTCGTGCTGGATAAAGGAGCCTGGAAGAGATCGAGGAGCGCCCAATCGGGCGGCAATGTCCTATAGGCCACGGGGGTTGGCTGCAGGCGCACGCTGCGCCAGGGAACACCATTGGTCGCGATATTCACGCCGGTGGTGACATAACCCAAATCGGCCACCGACTGGACGTTGGTAGCGGGACCGGGAAAATAGAGACTATTCGTACTGAGAGCGGTTCCAGGTATCCCGGAAACGGTATCCTGCGGAGGGGTCGTATTAGTGGTTGTCAGCCAGGGGAGGGGCTGGTTACCCATGGTATCTTTGTGTTCCGAGGTCCAATCGGTTTTATTTTTGTTCACCCGCGGATCGTTGACCTCCATGACGAAGCCGTTGTAGGTGGCCGACCATTGAGCGCTGTTGATGACCAACTCCAGCCCCGTGTCAGAAACCGTTCCGCCGGGAAAACCGATCGGAGCAACATCCCACAAGACCCCGCCGGAATCTTTAAAGGAAACCCGTCCGGGATATTGGCCGGAGGGGAAATTGACCGACGCAGGGTTTCCGCCGCCTTCATACTCCAACGTGACCACACAGAATTGTCCAGGACTAAGAACCCCGCTGGTGGCGGCGGCGCCGCCGGAAACCCAGGCGATAGGCAGGGACGTCGCGGTGGTCGGGGAGGTCACGGTACCGGTGGCGGCAATCTGTATTTCGTCGGATAAGCCCCCTTCCTGAACTTCAAGATAGTAGACCTGGTTCCCCGGGACCGAAATGTTGTTGGTCCCGTATCCGGTGGGGAGATAGAGCTCTGCCGAGATATAGGTCCTATAATCTTTCGCGGCGCCGTTTACATAGGTCGGGGTGGGTTCGATCCAGCAGCCCACTTCGGTAATGAGGGGGTGCCGGCTCGTTCCAAAGATGCTCGATAAAGATTCCGTTCCAGCCGCGCTTTGATCAAACAGAGTGGGGGTAAGGTTTCCCCGAATAGGATCGCAGACCAAATTGGTCGATTCCACGCTGCGGACATAATCGATGATATTGAGCGCCATCTGGTTCGCGGTCTGGGTCGCAGTCTGGTTCGCCACGGCATATTTTTGGGCAAAGCTGGTTCCGTAACCGGGCCAGTTGTTGGTCAGATAATCGCTGATGAGATTCACCACGGCCGGCACACCGGTCGTAGTGATATTCAAATTACAATTCCCAATAGGACCGGGGTCCAAATTGGGCGTGTTCAAGATATTAAGAAAATTCGTATTCGCGACTCCATTATTGGTTCCGGCCAATCTTTGCTGGGTGGTGAGGATAATTTTCGGCAGGCCCCAGGGATTGAGGTTCTGGCTGTAGGAATCATGGGTCAGGGAAAAGCGGTTGGTGGAGATCATGGGAGCCAGGTTGGGATCGATCCGCCGGGCGTCGTCGGGGGAATTAAAACAGGCGACCAGCGCGTTGGTATAGATCTCCTGGGCGAAGGAGCTGGACCCAAAGAGGCTGGGGAGATCGATCCGGCTGGGGTGATTGAGGGAATTGGTGTTGTTGGCCGCCTGATAGGCGGTGTTGAGGTTGATGCGGGAGCTTTCATCGTCGGCCCAATAGGCGAAGCGACCGATAATGGGGTTGGCGGTAGAAATAGTAGGGGACTGGTTGGTGGTCTCGTTGCCGTTTTGATAGACATAGATCCATCCCACGCTCATCTCGTTCGTGGTGGTTGCGCCGGTGATGGCGGTGAGTGAATCCTCGCTGTAAACCACGCGGTTAAGATCGGGAGGGGCGTAGATGCCGCTTGCCGTTCCATTGGTCGGCCCCGAGGAGAGGGAAATGGAGTTGTATGACGTCAACGTCGTCGTATTTGTGGGCCAATAATAGATGACGCCGGGGGCGGTGGCCCAGTTGTTGGTGGACTGCTCGGCCGTGACCAGGGCGGCCCGCACATATTCAACCCCCTGCTGCGCCAGCAAGTCCGCGGAATTTCGCGCGGCATAGTAGTGAGCGGCCTGGCTTTCCGTCTGGAGAACGAGGGTGAGGCTGATGATGATGAGGCACAGAAATACCAGGAACGCGAGCACGACAATCAGCACCGCCGAGCGTTTGTCGGGACAAGGTGATCCGGTAAAGAGAGGGCTTTTCATCCTTTAGGGGACATTTTTAAGCTGGACGCGTGTCGTGAACGCCTGGACGCTGGGCTGGAAATTAGCGGGAAGCTGGTTGATGAAAGAAGCGGCATTGGTGCTGGTCGAATAGAGATTCGTGATGGAAGCCAGATTGGAGGAATTAATGCGCGCGGCCACGGTGGAGTCCATCATGACGATGCCGAGATCGGCATAGGCCGGCTGAAAAGTCGCATTGGTGGAATAGTAGGTCGAGGCCGGCAGATTGGTTGAAGTCGTGTTGGTTGAATAAAGGGTCACCCAAAGCCCCATCACACCATCGGCCAATAAGCCCTGATAGGCAGTGGCGCTGGCCAAATTGGTGTTCGCAAGGCCCGGAGCATCGTTAGCCAGCAACGCCTGGGTAATCGCCAGGGGAGACGTCGTGGAATTGGTGCTCGGCCGGGGCACCTGGATTCGGCAAAACGTTCCATGCTCGACTCCCGAGCCATCGACCACCCAATTGATAAAATAACCGACGTCTTGAATGTCGCCATTGGTCGCCGCCGTTCCGGAGAAGTCGGCCTGCCAGAAGGCGGCCGAGGGATTGAGATAGGAGCTGTCGCTCAGCGACGCGGGATTCACCTGGAAGAGCAAATTCGAATTCGCCGGATCCGTCGGGAAAACCGCCGCCTGCATATCCCTGCCCATCATCTGAAGAAGAAGCCGGGCGTTCTGGCGATTGGCGCTGGCTCCGGAAACCCGTTGCCAGATCAAGGTGGTCTGCATAACCATCTCCACCAGCACCAGCAAAATAACGCTGAAAATGGCCATGGACACCAGGAGTTCGATCAGCGTGAAAGAGCGCCGTCCCTGATTTCTAGTAAGCTGAAATCGAGGTCCAGATCGTTTTTGCATTATTTCCCGTGGTGTTGGTTTGCCCCAGCCAGGTGAAGGTGAGTTCGACGGCTATTAAATTGGGGTTGGATACGCCATTCGTGTCAGCCCAGGAAAAAGGCGCCATATTCGTGCTGGTTTGCGTGATGCAGTTAAACACCGCCGGATCGGTGGTACTGGACTGGGTGGTTGGTGAACCCTGGTAGTCAAAGTAGTTGGTGGCGGGAGCGACCGTCGCCAGGTTTGCAAAAGTATTCGTGGTCAAGGTCGAGATGGCATACTCGGAGGCCAAGGCAATCTCGGTATCATGGTTCGCATTTTTACTCGATTGCAGGCTTACCGAAATGAGCCCAAGCAAGGCGATGAGCGCTAAAGAGACCACCGCCAGGGCGATGGCCACCTCCACGAGCGTGAAGGCCTTCCACCGCGCGCAAACCTGACACGGGCGGCGTCTTTCAGGGACGGACCACATAGACGGCCCCCGTATCTGAATTAAAAACCAGGATATAATAATTTTTGAGGGCCAGAACCGTATTAATCGACGCGGGCGTGGTCGTGTTTGGACTGGAGTACACGATCGGAACATCGCGCGTGGTGGCGGAGGGACCTTCCATGTTACCTTCTGGATCAAAGATAAAAGCCGAAAAGTCACTCGCCGGCAGAGTATTGCCATCGAGAGTTACCGAGAATGTTGTGGGAGTGGAAAAACCTTTGTTTGAGGCAGTGGGATCATCGTAAGCCGTGGTTGTGTTGGGAAGAAACATCCAGCGGCTCGTCTGTGTCCAAGTTTGATTACTTCCCATTTGCCACACACTGACCGCCCTTCCGGACATGGCTGAATTGTAGGGGTCGTTGGTCACCAGAACCAGCGCGGTCTGGACATTGTTGCTCACGGCATTCTGTCGCGCCAGCATCGCTATATTGTCCAGTTCATTTCCCGCGTCCGTCAAACCTGAGGAACGAGAGCTGTTGAGGAGCGCGGGAAGTCCCAAGGACATAAGCACTGCTATGATCGCGATAACAATGAGCATCTCGATCAAGGTAAACCCGCGGCCGACTCTGGAGATCACGCGGGTTAACGGCGAACGAATCGTGAGCGCTTCCGGCAAGGGATGACATGGCAGGATATCTTCTTTCATTAATTTTTCGATTCCGTAAATCCTAAGGCGGCATGCGCTGGCTACCTCCACACGTCTACTCTATCACCGTCCATGATGGGAATAGCGGCTAAAATTACTCGAATTTCAATCGCGATCATTGAGTCCAATGTAAACACTTTGTCTTCAGTATCAAAACGTATTCGATTGTTATTGTAACAACGGTAAGATTGCTTTAACCTTCACTTAATTAGAGTGTTATGGCTTCCGAAATTTCCGCTTTCACACCTCGTCACTCCTTACGGCAAGTAGCCGAAGTGGCCGGAGTATCGGCGATGACCGTCAGCCGCGCCTTTCGCAAGAATGCTTCCGTACGACCTGAACTGCGAGCGCGAATTTTAGAATTGGCAAAAAAAATGGGCTATGAGCCCGATCCGCGCATTACTTCGGTCATGGGAGCTTTGGTCAGGCGATCCCAGCCGACCTACCGCGAAACTCTGGCTTATTTAGTGCATCCCTTTACCCCTGATAATGTGTTCATGACACGCCTTTATCAAGGCGCGTTAAAACGTGCCAAGGAGCTGGGTTATCATCTCGAAATTTTTTGGTTCAAAGAGAAAGGGATGACTTTTTCCCGCTTGGAGCGGATCCTGCGCAGTCGCAATATCCGTGGATTGATTATCTGTCCCACCATCATGCAGGCTCACGCCCACATTAGACTCAATTGGAATCATTTTGCAGCCGTGACCGTGGGTAGTTCGCTTTGGAAACCGCGCCTCAATCGTGTGCAACATCATCACTATATGGGCATGATTCTGGCCTTGCGAAAGGTGCGCCATTACGGGGGAAAAAGAATTGGGCTCGTTATTTCCTCCCTAACGAACGCTCGTGCTCAGGGGGGCTACATCGCTTCCTTTCATGCCAATCAAACCGGCTCAACCGAGGAACTATTGAACCGGGTCTATTCCTACACCAACTGGGATGAAAGCCGCTTTTTAGCCTGGCTTAAACGGACGAAGCCGGACGTAATTATCTGTGCCCACGCCGGCGAGATCCTCCATCTACGAGCCTACTCCAACCAGTACCGATTTCGCATGGTGTGCCTCGATGTCGTCGCCGAGACACCCGAATACGCGGGCATCGATCAGCATTATGAAGTCATCGGATCCCATACCATCGACTTGGTCTCAAGCGAACTGCAACACCGGGAATTTGGCTTGCCTGAGCATCCCAAGACTTTGATGATCGAAGGTTCCTGGCGCGACAGTGAGAGTTTCCTCGGCGCTTAGAGGCTGTCCAAAACTGGCTTTTTCAGTTAACGGACCGCTCCTATTTAGGGGTCACGATGTAAGTGATTTCCATCGTTCCCTGGGTTTCGGTCAGCGTGATTTCCAGATTGGCGGCTTTTTGCTGGACCTGCCAGGTGACCAAGCTTGTTTCAGAGGCATTAGGGGCAATGGTTTTTTTGACAGGCACGCCAAATTGCTTTTCATAGGCAGCAACGGCTTCCGATAAGACGGGAGGCTGCGTAAAAGCCACGACGATCTTGTTCATCTGCGCATTCTGAAAATCGATTTCTATATTGGCCGGGGCGTTCAAAATAACCTCAGCCTCATAGACGACGATGGAGCTGTTTGGATTCGGCGACTGTTCCATCTCACTGATGCTGGTTTTTACAAAATTACCGTCGCGCAGGATCTGATGGGTGGTGGCATAATCGTCGCTCCACTTGACTCCGGGCAATGGATTCCAGACATCCGCCAGGGCGCTGGCACTTCCCGTTCCACTGGCCTGCGCACCGGAAGCCGTTGCGGTTTCGACTGGCAACGCGGGCTCTTCGGGTTTCGGTACCGCAGCCATGCCGCCATGGCTGGTCACGTTAAGCACGTTCATAAATAAAACCTTGCTTCCATCCCATGATAATTCGTTCTTATCCGTTCCGTTTTGTTCCAGCACTTGGCGCAGGGCAAAATCGTAGCCACCCAGGAGGTAAGTCAGATTCGTCGGGAACCAGAGATTGTATTGAACCGGATCAACCAAGATTGGCGCCGTTCCATAGGAACGTATGGCCGGAACCTGTTCCAGCGGTGGAACAAATCCACCCGAGGCCCGGGCGATAGACATGTCCATGTCAAAGCCCGTGTTGTGGGCATTGTTGACCGCCGCAATGAAAATTTTCTTGGAAGGGTCCGAGCCCGCCAACGGTTGACCATCGGCGCTAACCATGGCGAAACTAATGAAAGGTTGGTTGAAATCCCCGACCAAGATCCCATCGTGGAATTGATATCGACCGCCGGTTTGGCCCACGTAGGCGTGGGCCAGCGGTGTATCAATGATCATGCGCTGCCGGTCAGGATCGTAGGTGACCGTTCTGTCCGAGTCATCCCCCCCTCCCGCCGGGCGGTCCACTTGCACACCGCCGGTCGGCTCCCCGGTGAAGTCGATCAAGCTGCCCCGCGTGAAGGTGTCGTCGCGTTGATCAATGCCGTTGAAATGTTCGTAGCTAAAAATGGCATCGTCGGCCAGACGGTAAACCGCGGGCGATTTCGCCGGAGGAATGGCCCCCTCGAGAAATATGCGTCCGGCAATGGCAATCGTCGAACCCATGATCGGATCGAAGGCAAAGTGCGTTCCCGTCCAGTAATCCCCCTTGGTGATGTATTGAAGTGATCCGGCCAGGTACATTTCCTCCGGCGTGGGATCGGCATTGTGTTCGTTGGCGGCATGGTAGAAATGAAAGAAGACTCCGTCCCAGTCTTGTCGACCGGCCAGCGCCGCCATCCGTAGTGGAAATTCGCCACGGAAAGGATTCGTGTTCCCTGAATTTGTCTCATAAATCAACATTGCCTTGCCTTTAACTGTGTGGTTCTCGGCAACGTACATGGAAGGAGGACCGGACAAAGTAGAAGTAAGAGCCCATTGGTAATGGCTGACGGAAACCGTATCTCCCGACAGGGCGTTGGCTGCCAGCCAGGGAATGCTCGAGACGTACTGTGTGTCGAAAACGAAGGGTTCGACGTTCACGCCCACGCCCGCCGGCGCTTGGGCGCGGCAGAATTCGTGGAAATCGCGGTTGAACGTCACCACTAGGTCGACGATGAAGTGGACATAATCGTCCCCCCGCGCCTTGGGAAAATTGTTCCGCTCATGGAGCGTGGGGCCGAGATGGACGATGCCGTGATCCAGCGACTCGTCGTTCCCCAACGCCCCCCATGCCTGCTTCAGCCCCGCGTCATCCTGGTAGCGGGCTTTGAGCCAGGCATTCCATTTGGCGCGCAGTTCGGCCCGAAAAAAGTCTGGCCAGTTGTCCAGTTCATTTTGCAAGGCTTTCACAACAAACCCGTTCTCGTTCTGGACTTCCCAGACGGCGACAGCCTCCTCCTCGGCGTAGCGCTTCCCGGTGTAGGGATTCACATGATTGAGAAAAGCAGTGGCGTTAGCCTTAAACACCTTCTGTGTCCGGTCATCGAAGTAAAGCAGGGGCCCGCAAATCGCTCCTGGGCGCTTATGCTTGGCCAAGAGGGCGTTAATTCCAGCCTTCCACTGCGGCCAATCGTCTCCTCCGGCGATAAAGGAATCATCCTGCATGAGTGCCTTGAGATTATCGTTCATCGGATAGGAACCACCCAATCCGCCCGCGACCCAGATAAAGAACCCTCGCTTCTTGAGTTCCGCGAAAAAGCGGTCGTACTGGTCCATAAGAGAATGGTCACCCATCACACTTTGAGAGGGGATGCCGGTTTTTATGGAGGCATCATTCCAGAACCCTTTGGGCCCCCACAGCCGGATGGCATTGAAGCCGACTTTCCAGAGACGATCTACCATATCCAGATTTGGCGAATCATTTCGGTTGAGACCCCACAGGCGCAGCCGCTGGTCGCCGTAATAGAGTTTGCCGTTCTTGACCTGCGCATAGACTCCGTCGGTCGGTTTGACCGGGTAGTCGAAGATATCCGCTTCCGGTTGCTTGATAGAATCGGTCGTCGGAGAAGAGTCTCCTCCTGAATCCGGCAACAAGCTTAGTTCGGGCAACTGGGCTCCGCCCTCCGCCGCCAGCAACCTGCCAAGCGTTGACGTGAAACAAAAAAACAGAGCCGCAGATCCAACCATCAGAGGTGCCCGGACAAGAAGACATTGGCTTATGCGGAGCCGCGGAAAATTCATGAAACTAACACTGCCCGATACCGGGGCTGGAGTGCAAACAGCATTAATTGTTATTGTAACAAAACAAAGATAAGCCATGGGGCTTTGCTGAAAATAAAAAGCGGCGATCTTCGAGCAAGAACCTCGTGACTTGAGATGGGCCCTTCTTTATCTTTATTTTCTCATGCGCATTGTTGTCCTCGACGGTCATCTTTTGAATCCCGGCGACAATCCCTGGACCAAATTGGAACGTCTGGGCGAACTGCTCGTTTTTGATCGGACACCCGTCCGGCTCGTGGCGGAACGGGCTGCAAACGCCGAGATTGTCCTCACCAACAAGGTTCCACTCAATGCGGAGTCGTTGGCCGCTTTGCCGCAGTTGCGTTTTATTTCCGTACTGGCCACGGGCTATAATGTTGTAGACGTGGTGGCCGCGGCAAAACGGGGTATCCCGGTCTCGAACGTTCCCATCTACGGCACCGGCACGGTGGCCCAGCATACCTTCGCGCTCATCCTGGAACTGACAAATCAGGTGGGATTGCACAATCGCTCGGTGCATGAGGGCGAATGGGAACGGGCCCTCGATTGGTCTTATTGGAAATCACCGGTGGTCGAATTAGCTGGTTGCACTCTCGGCCTGATCGGCGGTGGACGAATTGGGCAGGCGGTGGGCCGCATTGGGGAAGCCTTGGGCATGAAGGTCTGGGTGGCCGACCCCACCCCGAAGCGTTTGCCCGAAAACTGGCTGGGGAAAAGCATCGAAGAAATTTTCCAAGCCGCCGACGTGATCTCGTTGCACTGCCCGCAAACGCCGACCAACGCAGGCTTTGTCAATCGCGCGTTGCTTTCGACGATGAAACCCACGGCCTTCCTCATCAACACGGCGCGGGGCGGTCTGATCGTGGAGCAGGATATGGCCGACGCGCTCGAAGCGAAGCGACTCGCCGGGGCGGCGGTCGATGTAGTTTCGGTCGAACCGATTGTTTCCACCAATCCACTCCTGCGGGCGCGGAACTGCATTCTCACCCCCCACATCGCGTGGAGCAGCTTGGAAGCGCGCCGACGCCTCATGGAAATCACGGTAGAAAATGTGTGCGCCTTTCAAAGGGGAGCACCAATCAACCGTGTTAATTGAGACGTCTCTCGACCAAGAAAGAAGGAGCTATGTCATCAGCGAATAACGTGACGCGGCGCCAGCAGACTGTTTATTCGATTGCAAGTAACTCAAGGCTCACTTTCAAAGTGAAATTCCCCGCCTTTGCTGGTGAGCATTTTGAGCCTGATGAACCGGACCAAGCCACTGGCGCGCCCTTCGCGATTCCACCTGCCGCTTCTTGGCAATGTCCTTTTCTTTCTCTGATTTTGACCCTTGGGCTACTTTTTCAAGTGCGGGGATGACTGCCTTTTCGCGCAACATCGATTCGAAAGGATCAGTGATTTTTGTCACGACAGGCAGTTTGAGTAATTCATGGGCGCTCATCCGCGCGCCGCTGGACTGAATGGCTTCTGCCAATCGTGCCTTGTCGTCGGTATAAATGGTGACACTTTCCCGCGCGCGACTGATTGACACGAAAAATTGCTCCGTGGAAGAAGCCCCGAACGATTCCATCGACTGGGCGACAAAGACACAATCCACGGTTTTGCTTTGGGCGACGTGGGAAGTCTGGCAATACCCGTGAGCCAGGTTGCCGTAATCTTTCCCGATCACCCAGCCGTTCGACAATTTAAGATCGCCGTCCTTGGTAAATCCCTTCACCTGATAAACGGCCCCATTGTTGAGCCGGTGTTTTCCATCGGCGGCAAATCCATTTTGGGTAATCCGAATCTTATCTTTGGGAGCCAGGGCGATAGTGTGGGATTCATAAACTTGAAAGCGCCCGCTTTGTTCCAGCGGCAGTTTCAACTCGCGACCCCGTTCATCCTTGGTCCATACGGCCTCATCCTTGATTTCCAAAACCGTGACCCTTTGACCACGGGTAAAGCCAGGCGCGTTTTGATGAAATTGCACCACCAAACCAAGGCGGTAGTTCGGGGCATGGGAAAGTTGCGCCTCTGTCCATTGTTGATTGACGACACGGGTAAATTTCCGCTCATCGGCGCCGAGGTTGCCCCTCTGTTTCAATTCCTCCCGAATCAACGCCGTGACCTTCTCGCCCTCGGCATGGGTCGGTGAAACGACCAGCACACTTTTACGATAAGCAACCGCATCCGCATAATCGTAGGCAAGCTGTTTGTACCGCTCTTCCACGGGCAACTCCTTGATAACCCCCATTTGATCGAGTTTTGCAAAGCCACCTTGGGGATTGTCGCTGGCAAATTCCTTCACCGCTTCCCGGTATTGCGCATCTTTTTGCCGCCGTATCTCGGTTAATTCAGCCGGTTTCAATCCGGCATAGGTTTCCAGCAAACGCAGGGCATCACCCCGTTCAACCGAGGTATGTTGCCTTGTGTCTCCCGACAGGATGACGCGGCAATCCTGCCTTTCGGCCAATTGGAAGATTCCACGCATCTGGCGGGCACTGAGCAACCCGGCCTCATCGATCCAAAGCACCTGACCGCAAAGCTGCGGGTGCAACGATTCATTTTTAAGGAGATGCGCCACGGTTTGGGCGTTGCTGAACCCTTCCTCCCGGAGCGTGCCACGCGACGATTCGGCGCTCGGGGCAAAGGTGAAGACCTTGTGGCCGCCCGCCTCAATCGCCGGGACCGCTTCCCGCATCATGGTCGTCTTGCCGGCCCCAGCCAGGCCGCGAATGGCAATCACCCGGTCCGGCGATGCCAGTACATGCCGGACGGCATCCGCTTGATCCTGCCCGAGCCGGTTGTTTTGAAAGGTGTACGTCCCGGCATGGAGCGGGCGGTATCGACCATAGCCCTTTTGCACAA
>JAJSLI010000019.1 GCA_021272315.1 Methylacidiphilales bacterium
CGCCGGGTCGAGCACATCCTTGCGGTTGGTCGCGGCGATGATGATGACGCCTTCCTGGGTCTCGATGCCGTCCATCTCGACGAGCAGGGCGTTGAGCGTCTGTTCGCGCTCGTCGTGACCGCCGCCCATGCCGGTGCCGCGGCTGCGGCCCACGGCGTCGATTTCATCGATGAAGATCAGGCACGGCGCGTTCTTCTTGCCCTGCTCGAACATGTCGCGCACGCGGGAAGCGCCGACGCCGACGAACATCTCGACGAAATCGGAGCCGCTGATGCTGAAGAAGGGAACGTCGGCCTCTCCGGCGATGGCCTTGGCCAGCAGAGTCTTGCCGGTGCCGGGCGGGCCGATCATCAGCACGCCCTTGGGAATGCGCCCGCCGAGTTTCTGGAACCGGCGCGGGTCCTTGAGGAACTCGACGATTTCGCTCAGTTCCTCCTTGGCCTCGTCAATGCCGGCGACATCCTTGAAGGTGACCTTGTTGCGGTCGCGGGTCATCATCCGGGCCTTGCTCTTGCCGAAACTGAAGGCGCTTTTGCCGGCCATGCGGATTTGCTGGCGGAAAAGGAAGTAGAGCAGGCCGAAGACCAGCAGGATGGGCAGGAGGTTGAGGAAGATCGGCCAGAGGATGTTGGTGTTGGTCTGGGTGTCGATGATATCCTTGTAGCCGTCCTGCGCGAGGATCGAGGTGAGATAGGGATAGAGCTTAAGATCGACCTGCGTCTTGAAGGCGCCCTTGACCGTCTGGGCGCCAGACGCGCCGCTCGTGGCCTTCTGATAGGTTCCGGTGAGCACTGCGGTATCGCTGGAGGGATCGGGCTCGTAGACGATGCTTTTACTCTCGACCTTGCCCGCCTTGACCAGTTCGACGAGCTGGGCGAGGCTCATTTCGTCCTGCGTTGTCGCGGGATGCACCGCCAGGTAATAGAGAGAAATCATCAGCACCGCGATCATCGACAGCAGCACGATGCCCTTCCAGTTTGGCTCGCTTCCGGGGGCGGGCGGTTGGCCGTTGCCGTCGTTGTCGCCTTTGCGCACCGGTGGCTTGCCGGCATTGCGGTTGGGCTTGGGGAACTTGACGGGCGGCGTTGGCATATTCGAGCAAGGGTACCATGCGCTCCGGTCAATAGCAAACCCCCCGTATTCAAGAAGCGCTTACGATTTTGTCATGTTGATCCGGTAGAATAGCGCGATATAAGTCGCTACGTCATGGACACGACCGAACACCAGTTGATTGTGGCGTTGGTGATTTTTGAAATCCTCCAGCTCCTGCTTTTCTGGCTGTTCGTCCGCCGGCGTTACCAGATCTCGCTCGGCCAGTTGGGCCGCCTCACGGCGCAGATCGCCGCCGGGCGGCGGCCCGGGTCGTTTTACGTCGACGGGCCGAAGGTGGTTGCGCAAATCTCGCGCGACCTCGAGGCAATCGGGCTGCGGATCGAGAACCTTCAGCACCAGCAGCAGGAGGAGGACCTGAACCTCAACACGCTGCTGGCCAATATGGTCGAGGGCGTGATGGTGGTCGACCAGCGGCATGTCATCCAGCTGGTCAACGACGAATTGCTCGCCCTTTTCAACTTGAAGCAGAGCCCGCTGAACCGGACGGTGCTCGAGGCGTTGCGCGAGGCGCGGGTTGAGATGATCGTGCGCGAGACCGTCCTCGCCGGCGAGCCGCGCCGCGACGAAGTGGTCCTCGAAAGCACGGACCCGGCAAAGCCGCGGCGCCACCTCGAGATCAGTTCCGTGCCGATCCACGCGAAAAAGGGCGGGATTGGCGGCGCGGTCGTCGTCTTCCATGACATCACCCGGATCAAACAGCTCGAAGTGCTCCGCACCGAGTTCGTCTCCAATGTTTCCCACGAATTGCGCACGCCGCTGGCGATCTTTCGCGGTTATCTCGAAACGCTGCAGGACCATCCCGGCCTGCCGCCTGAAGAAGTGCAGCGCATGCTCGAGACGCTGCAGCGCCACTCCAACCGGCTCAATTCGCTGGTGGAGGATTTGCTCGTGCTCACCCGCCTGGAGGCGCGGCAGATCCAGGTTGATTTAAGTGCCGTTCGCGTCGAGGCCTTTTTCCGCCAGATCGTGCAAGACTGGCAAAAGAAAGATGCCGCCCACGCGGCGGAGATCGAACTGCAAGTGCCCGCCGACCTGCCTCCGCTGGAGGTCGACGCGCTGCGCTTCGAGCAGGTGATTCTCAACCTCCTCGACAACGCCGTCGCCTACTCGAACCCGCCCCGGCGCATCGTCATCTCCGCGGCGCTCGACGGCAGCCAGATGGAACTGCGCGTGGTCGACAACGGGATCGGCATCCCGCCCGGCGACCTGCCCCATATTTTCGAGCGGTTTTACCGTGTCGACAAGGGACGCAGCCGCGCCTCGGGAGGCACCGGCCTGGGGCTGTCCATCGTCAAGGAGATTGTCCAGTCGCACCGCGGCACGGCGGACGTCGAAAGCGAAGTCGGAAAAGGAACGACCATCGTGATCCGGCTGCCCCTGAGCCAGGAACATCTCTAGAGCTCAAGAGCTTGGGCGGTTTTTTCTTGGCTAAAGGGGAGTTAATTGTAATCATCCCGACATGGATTCGGTGCCATCCGTGTCTTTCATCTTTGAGATCATTTTAGGCATCTTGGTCTCGGTTGCCTCAATCCTTTGGCTTATTTTCCCGTTCATTGTCATGAAGCGGATGGCGTGGCTTCGTGAGGAACTCGAAAAAGCCAATCAGCTATTGGCCCAGATTTCGAGAGGCGGCAATCCTCGGACGCAGGCCCTGCGGCCCACGGTCAGGGCCTATCCAACTGCCACCATCGTCCCGACCGTCACCGCGGTTCCGACTGCCAGGGTGGTGTCCCCGCCCAGTGTTGTTCCGCTCAAAATTTCCAAGGGAGGCTTGGAGCTTGGCCTCAAGGACACGACCTCCATCAAGGTCATGCTGAAACGGGGCGAGTTGAGCTTGAAAGACCGGTACTTCGATAAGGATAGAAACGAATGGGTGACTCTCGATCATAACCCGGAGTTTTCCTGATTCCTTGGTTCCGAGTTCTTCCCCGGCGGTGAAACCGCTGTCGGCGACAGGAAAACTTGCCTGTCACTTTTTCACGGTTAGAGGGTAAAAGAGCCTCCTGAAAGCGTCCGGACTTGCCTCCTTTAAAAGCCGCCGTATCGTTTCCCAACCATGAAAACTTCTTCCAACTCCATGCATAAGATCATCCTGGCGGGAATGGCGGCCCTCTTTGTTTTGACGGGCGCGGCCAACAACCTTTGGGCCCACGATGGCCAATGGGATTCGCGTCATCACTATTACCGGGACAACTACGGTTATTGGGATGAACAGGACCACTACCATCATTACATCATTTATGGCGGTCACCACGGGTATTGGGACACTCGCGGACCAGTCCGCGTGTTTATCAATGTAGATTAAGAGCGGAACGTAACGCGTGTCCTCTCTGCTCTCGTGAGATGCAGGGTTGCGCGAAGGCGCGGCTTTCGCGTTTGGTGTATTTCCTCCCTTGGCTAGAGGTTGGCGACGAGGATGATGATTACTCCCGCGACGATGAGGGCGAGGCCGACGAGGAGAAGGAAGGCTGCCAGCTTGGGGCGGCCTTGCATGGCCAGGGTGGAGGAGTAGATGAGCAGGAGCGCTCCGGCCATGCCTGTGAGCAGGCCACCGAAAATTCATAGGGTGGGGGGTGGGTGGGATAGGGTCCACGGCGCCCCCAGCTCCATGAAAAGACGTTTCAGCATACCCCGATCCAACTTAAAAAAGGCCCCAAGCCGACTCCATGCCTGACTGAAGGAGGCATGTTCAACTTGAATATCACGTTCATGGCCGGGCGGTGGGTTCTTTTATGCCATCCGGATCATTTACAGGCGGATGGCGGTTCCTATCTCGATTACCTGACCGGGGGGGATATGCAGCGCTTCGGCAATGGGCCGGCTGATTCCAGAGAGGAGGCGGTAAGTCTTGGCCAGTAAATTCCACTTGGTCTTGAACACAAGACATTCCCGCCCGAGCAAATAGTAAAGGTGCCGGTCCGCCGGGGCATTCACTATTTTCCGAAGTTCAGGCTCGAGCTTGGCAATATCGATCTCCTCCATAAATCCAAAATCCGCTTCAACTCCAAAAAGGTTGCGATCATGCTCCACCACCCTGAGCCGGTCTTGTTCCTTGACCCGGGGTTGGGGGGCCACGACCAGTGAGAGGACGATGACTTGTTCATGCAGCACCTGCCCGATTTTAAGCCAGTGCAGCAGGCTTGGCGGCGCGATCTTGGGAGTGGCCGTAAGAACGATCGCCGTATTGCGAACGCGATGCACGCCTTTGGTCATCTCCGCGAACTGCTCAAGAGGCATGACCCGCTCCGCCAGGTGGACTCGAATCGCCCGGCGGGTATGATCCCACGCAATCAAAACAAAGGCTACGATCAGTCCAACTCCGACCGGTATATACCCCCCGGTCAAAAACTTCGTGCTGCTCGGAATAAAGAGAGACAAGTCAAAGATCAGCAGGACCCCCGCAATCCAGGGAATACGCCGGGTCTGGGCATAACTCAGGGCGGCATAGGCAATCGTGGTTGTGGCCATGGTACCTGTAACCGCAAGCCCGTAGGCATCCGCCAGATTGTCGCTTTTCTTGAAGAGCAAAACGAGACCGATGGACCCCATGGCCAGGAGAAGGTTGATGCCGGGAAGGTAAATCTGGCCCTCACGCTCGGCGCAGGTGTGCTTGACCGTGGTGCGTGGGCAATACCCGAGATTGACCGCCTGTCGTGTCAGGGAAAAAGCTCCGCTGATCAGCGCCTGGGAGGCGATCACGGTGGCCGCAATGGAGAGCAGCGTCAGCAGAAACTGGAACCGGACCGGCGCCAGCGAAAAGAAAAGATTGTCGACATCCCCGGGCGTGCTGAGGGCATGCGCGCCCTGGCCGAGATAGTTCAGAATCAGGCAGGGCGCAACGATGAAATTCCAGGCAGCTGAGATGGCCGGTCTTCCAAAATGGCCAAGGTCCGCGTAGAGGGCTTCCGCGCCTGTGATGGCAAGGGTGACGCACGCCATCATCGTCATCGCCTCACCGGGATGCGTGCCAAGAAAGAAGATGCCGGTCACGGGGTTCAGGGAGTAAAGAATCGCCGGGTTGGAAAAAATGGCCGGAAGAGCAAGCGCGGCGATGGCCAGGAACCAGGTGAGCATGATGGGCGCAAAGGCCTTCGAGATCTTGTCCGTGCCGAACCGCTGAACGGAAAAGAGCACGGCCAGAATGACGGCGGCAATCCACGGATTGGCCCAGGCGGAGGGATTCGCCATGTTGTTGATCGTGGGCGGGGCCAGGCCTTCCACCGCGGAGAGAACGGAAATGGCCGGGGTGATGATGCCGTCGCCATAAAGAAGCGCCGCCCCGCCGATCAGGACGTAGAAAAGCCATCTCTGCTTGGGGATATGGGTCTTGGCCAGGGCAAGAAGCGCGAAGACGCCGCCTTCCCCGTGATTGTCGAATCTCAGCAGAAAATAGACGTACTTCAACGAGACGATGGCCAGCAGATACCAGACGACGAGACTCACCGCCCCGCCGATATGTACGGCATCCGGATGGGCCTGAATGCACTGCTTGACCGTGTAAATCGGCGAGGTCCCGATATCTCCAAAGACAACGCCGAGGCTGCCCAAGGCAAGCCAGCGGACGGGAGGAGTCTCTGTTTTCATCGAAGGGAAACCAAAATGGCACGTTAGGTTGGAACTCTTATCAAAAGTAGACACGAGCCGCGCCGGGAAGGATTCAGCCTTCCCACGCGGAGCCGAGCGACGAACATAGCCGCAGCGCTCTGTGAGAAGCGAGCGACAAAGTGGGAAGGCCGAAGACCCCCGGCCCTTTGGGTTGCCTATTTTTTGGCCTCTGACTTCGTTGCTCGTCGGTCAAAGACCGCAGAGGGTATCCTCCCTCCTCGCGCCTCGTCAGGGGCCAAAAAAACAAAGGCAATGCGACCCATGGCTACTTTTGATAAGAGTTCTGACGTGTTCCCCGGCTTGCCGCCATAGCGGTTTTCCAATTTTCCGCAAAATTTCGCCGCGCTTCCGTTTGGCGCGAGCCAGCTCGGCCGGGTGAGAAAGAGCCGTGGCTTGGCTTGACGGAATACATCGGGTTCTTACGCTCAGGGGAACCGCATGCAAATCTATTTGACGCAAGACGGGTCGCACACGGGGCCGTTTACGCTTGAGGAAGTCCAGCGCATGCTTGGCTCCGGGCAACGGTCTCCGGACGATTACGCCTGGCACCAGGGGCTGGCCAATTGGGTCCCGCTCTCGAGTATTCTTTCCAGTCAGACGGCGCTTGTTCCGCCGCCCATGCCTCCTCCCTATGCGGCCCAGGGCGTCGATTGGAGGCAAAGAGCCGGGGCGGCTTTCGAAAAGGTCGCCGGTGACATCTCCACCGTCGCGGGCGGCGAGAGGATCGAGGGGTTGGATGGCAGGGAGTTTTTCTCGAACGTTTTTAAAAAGCGGACGGACGAGGAGATGGAGAACCTCTTCGTCACCGGCACCCGGTTCGCCACGCCGCTCCTCAAGGACATCAAGACGCAATGGCCCAAACCCTGGGTCTTTTTCAAGGCCATCGTGGTGTCGCTTCTTGTCTTCGGCGGTTTCTACTACGGCTCCGTGCAGATGAATGACAGCACCATGATCCCCGGCGCCATTCTCGTCGGGTCCTTTGCCATCCCCTTGTCGGCCCTTATTTTCTTCATCGAAATGAACGTGGCCCGCAATATCTCCGTTTACCAGATACTGAAGCTGGTGATGATGGGAGGCGTTATTGCGCTGCTCATCGCCATTTTGCTCGAAGATTGGATTATTCCCAAGTTCAGCACCGCGATGCAGGCGTGGGGCACGGCCCTTACCGCCGGAGTGGCGGAAGAATCGGGGAAAGCGCTGGTCGCCATTTTCTTCATGGGGAAGCGAAGATATAACTGGTTGCTCAACGGCCTGCTCATTGGCGCGGCGATTGGCACGGGATTCGGCGCCTTTGAATCCGCCGGCTACGCCTTGAACACCATGTTGGTGAATTACAAACAAATGATCGCGGACCAAAATTCGGCTGAATGGACCCAGGTGGTCGCCGCCACCATGCATGAAATTGAACTGCGCGGCATGCTCGCGCCCCTTGGGCATATCGCCTGGACGGCCCTGGCCGTGGCCGCTTTGTGGAAAGTGAAAGGCCGGGAAAAATTTCGATGGGAAATGGTCAAAGACCTCCGTTTTCTGAGGGTTTTGGGCCTGGTGGCGGTGTTGCACTTCCTTTGGGACAGCCCGTTGATCGTCCCCTTTGTCGGGGATGCGCTCGGCGACGTGCTGAAATGTCTTATCCTGGGCGTCATCGCCTGGATCGCGGTCTTCGGCTACATCCAGAAGGGCTTGAAAGAAATTCGTCTGGCCCAAAGCGAAGCGGAACTTGGCGCGCCCGGCGCTGCCTCAGCGGCTCCCCCTCCGTTAGGCGTGGCCTAGAACGACCGGAATCGCATCGGGATGCGAAGTTGCCAACCTGTCAGGCAATCGCGTTTTTGAGGCTGTTTTTCCGGCTTGATGGTCGGCCCCGAGACCATCGCCCGCCTGCAAAAATACCACGCCAACACCGCCTTCCTTTCCGTGGGAGGCATCGGCGAGGAAGGCGCCAGCAAGACCCATCGCTTGGTCGTGGAAGTCGACCGGGTCATGCTCGATCGGGCCGAACGCGCCATCCTGCTGGCCGACCATTCCAAATTTGGCCGTCGGCAATTGGTGCCGGAGTGTTCCTGGGAAGAAGTCGACGCCCTCGTTACAAATTCAGCGCCTGAGGCCAAATACCGGACACGGCTTGGAGAACGCTTGATCGTGGCCATGGGTGATTAGAAGAAAAGCGGTGCCCGCCCATTTCTGTAAATAGCTTATTTTAGTTAAGGTTACAAATAGTTGTCCGGCCTTGACTTTGCCTCCCGAAGTCTCTTAGTCTCTGTGCGGTTTTTGGCCTAAAAAGGCCAAAAAAGGTCAGCCGTCAGCAACGGAGGAGACGATGCGGAACTCGAAAAATCATTGGCGACAAATAATCGTGGCGGTTCTTCTGGCGCTGGCCTGGACGGCCACGGCGCCACGGGCAATGGCCCAAGACTATAGCTGGAACAACACTGCCGACGGCAATTGGAGTGAATCGAACGATTGGACTCCCTCCAACAATACGCCCCCCTATCCGGATAGCACCAACGCCGCCGTCACGGTCCCAACATCATCTGGCTACACAATCTCGATCACCAACGGCACCGACACGATCAATTCATTGACTGCGACCGGTACCGGATACGTCACGATTTCCGGCGGCACACTCGTCATGGACGGTACCACCCCCACAATCGATGCCGGAGTAAGCAACACAGTGACCATCGACAGCACGCTCCAGTTGAACGAGACCACGACGATTACACAGGGCGAAGACACCCTTAATCTCGGCACTGTGACGGGCCCAGGCGGATTAATTATTGATACTACTGGCGGCCTTACCGTCGGCATCACCTCTGCCGCCTCCTACACGGGCGCAACGACCCTGGAGGCCAGTGGTCAATTAGGTTTACCTGGCGGCACCGCCGCTTCGAGCGGGTTCGATCTGACCACCAGTAGCGTGTACCTTGGCATTGCAGGAAATGAAACGATCAACAATCTTTCCGGCTCCGGCGGATATGTCGACATTTACGGCTACACCTTCACCGTGGTGAATACGACCAACAATACCTTTGCGGGCACAATCAATGGCGATGGCGGCAGCCTGGTGGTCAATTCCACCAACGACAGCACGCTGGTTCTTTCCGGCGACAACACCTACACCGGCGGCACGACGGTCAGCGGCGGCATCCTGGAAATCAGTTCCCAGAGCAATATCGGCGCCGGCGGCCTCACCCTGGGCGGCGGCGAAATGCTCACCTCGACCAACGCGACCTTCACTGAAAACGTCACCCTGAATTCGGGAACCAACGACACCTTGGCTGCCGTCACCGACACAACCGCGACCTACAACGGAATCATTTCCGGCAGCAACGCCCTCACCATCAACGATGGCGTCAACGACGGCACGGTTGTTCTCACCACGAATAACACCTACACCGGCGGCACAACGATCTCCGCCGGCGTGTTGCAGGCCAACACCAACAACGCCCTCGGCACCGGCGCGGTGACGGTCGATTCCGGCGCTTCGCTTCAACTGAACGGCGGAATCACCCTGGGCACGAATAACAATATCATCATCAGCGGCACGGGCGCGGGCGGCGCGGGCGCCATTTTCAGCAACGATGGCGACACGGATAACGTGGATGGCACCGTGACGCTGGCCAACTCTGCCTCAATCGTTGGGTCCGGTGACAACACCGCCTTGGCACTGAACGGAAGCATCAGCCTCAGCTCCAATGACCTGACCCTGGAAGCCACCAACGGCAGCCAAATTGGGTTGTACGGGCAAATCACCGGATCGGGAGGCATCACGGTCACAACGAATGAGGGGTTTGAGCATGGTGTGGATTTGTTGGGGTCGACGTCCAACACCTACACCGGGACGACCACCGTGGAGAACGGAGGTGCACTCGATTTGGACAAGTCATCGAACGTCACCGCGATTTCGGGCAATCTCGAGATCGACGGCGGCGAGGTGTGGGACTTTTCCACGGGGCAGTTGGCCGCTTCCTCGGTCCTCACCCTGACCAGTAACGGCTTGTTTATCTTTGTCGGTTCTGGGCCTCAAACAGAAACCATTGCCGGTTTGAATGGTGACTCGGGCACGGAGATTGCGACCGGTTTGAACGTCCCCGTTACTCTTATTCTCAATGAGACCGGAAACTATAATTATGCAGGCAATATCGAAGATACCTACCTTACCATTAGCCTGGTCAAGGAAGGTGCGGGCACACAGATCTTGTCGGGCACGAACGACTACGCCGGCGGTACGACCATCAATGGCGGCATCCTGGAGATCAGTTCCGAGAACAACATCGGCGGGACCAATGCCGGCGGCCTCACCCTCGGCGGCGGCGAGTTGCTCACCTCGTCCAATGCGACCTTCAGTGAAAACGTCACCCTGAATTCGGGAACCAACGACACCTTGGCTGCCGTCACCGACACAACCGCGACCTATAACGGGATCATTTCCGGCAGCAACGCGCTGACCATCAATGACGGCACCAATGACGGCACGGTGGCTCTCAACGGCAACAACATCTACACCGGCGGGACGACCATCGAATCAGGCACGGTCATCGTCGGCACCAACAACGCGTTCGGCACCGGCACGGTGTTCACCATCGACCCCACGATCACCTACACCAATAGCGTCACCGTGACCAACCCCATCGACATGATGGGCGATACCACGCTGGAGGTGGACAGTTCCAACTCGGCCACGCAGGCGGGCGTCATCAGCGGAACCGACACGGACGTCCTGACCAAGGCGGGCACCGGCACACTCATCCTCAGCGCCACGAACACCTACACCGGCGCGACGGTCATCAGCGCGGGGACACTGGCCATGGGCACCAACGGCAGCATCGCCTCCAGCAGCGAGGTCGACCTCACCAACAGCGGCACGACCTTCGATATTTCCAACGGCGGCAGCCAGACCATCCAGAATCTGACCGGCGTCTCCGGCAGCACGGTCAACCTCGGAGCGAACAACCTGGCGGAGGGCACAGTCGACTCGACCGAATTTGACGGCGTGATCGAGGGTGCCGGCGGCAGCCTGACCGTTCAGGGTGGAGGCTTGCTCATCCTGACCGGAAGCAACACATACACCGGCGGCACGACGATCGACGCTGCCAGTTACCTGGTCGCGGAAAATTCGAACGCGCTCGGTTCCGGTGCGGTGACTTTGAGCGGCAATGGCACGCTGGAAGGCGGACCCGGGGTAACTGTGACCAATGCGATCAATCTCGGTTCCGGAGGCGGCAACATCGGCAACTTCGGCGCCTATGCGCAGACCACCTTCAGCGGAGCGATTGCCTTGAACAGTAACAATCTGACCATCTTTTCCTATAGCGATGTTCCGGCTTCGACGACGTTGAGCGGCGGGATTACCGGGACCGGAAATCTGACCCTCATCAGCGATAACAGCGCCAGTGTCATCCTTTCCGGCGCAAGCGTGAATAACACCGGCACGATCACAAACGAAGGCACCGGCACGAGTGGCACGACGATCAGCGCCGCCATCGGCTCGAGCGTCACCGGCGTGATCCAGGACAGCGCCACCTCCTCGCTCACCCTCACCCACGCGAACACCTACGCCGGCGGCACGACCGTCACCACGGGCGACCTCATCGTCGGCAACGCGTCGGCGTTGGGAACCGGCAGCGTCGCCGTCAACGGCGGTACGCTGACGACGACCGGGCTCGGCATCGGCATCCAGATCGCGATGGACGGCAATTACAACCAGGGAGCAAACGGCACCCTGGCGCTTAATCTTTATAGCTCGACCAACTATGACTCGCTGAACCTGACCAGTAGTACGGGTGTCGCCACGGTGGACGGCACGCTGGAATTGAATCTGGTGGGCGGCTTCGCCCCCGGCTCGGGTGAGAAGTTCGCGGTGATCACGACGAGCAATCAGGTCGAGGGCGCGTTCACCACGGTCACGACGAGCCAGCCCACCATCGGATTTACCGTCGATTACACCGACGACGTGACGGTGCTCTTCCAAGAGCCTTTCGCCACCCTGCCCGGCGCTGATCTCAATCCCAACCAGCTCTCCGTCGCCCGCTACATCGACCAGCATGACCTGACTTCGACCAATCCCGGCTTCAACAGCCTGGTCGCCGCGCTCAACGGCCTCAGCGGAAATCCCGGCGCTTTCGGCGGCTATCTCGACCAGCTCACCTCGCTCAACTTCGCCAACTTCGCCGGCAGCACGGCCTTCAATAACGCGAGCTTCTGGACCCAAGCGTTCGACAGCTACCTCGCCAACCATCGCGGCGCCGACGGCACGTTCGTTTCCAGCGCGGGCGGCATCGACGACTCGGGCCTCAGCGTCAACGATCCCAATTACGATCCCGGCCTGCAA
>JAJSLI010000036.1 GCA_021272315.1 Methylacidiphilales bacterium
GACGGGAACGAACGCGCTGACGTTCGACTTTAATGGCACGGGCACGCCCGGGTACGGGACGCTGGCCAGTGGATTGCCGGCGGTCTACGACCTGATCACGGATTTCAGTTCGACGATCACGGCGTCGCAGTTGAACAGCGATTTGACCAACGGGGACATCGTACTCAACGATCTCGCCGGGATGACGAGTTCGAATGCGGTCAACTGGGCGGATTTCGTCATCGTGGGCTCGGCAGGGGACCTGACGTTGCAATTGGACGTGGTGCCGGAGCCGGGCACGTGGGCCCTGTTCGCCCTGGGCTTGGGCTTCCTTGTCTTCATTGTGCGCCGTAGGAAGAGTCTGAGTTGAGTTGTGGGCGACACGAATATGACGATGGTAGCCCCGTCGATGGGAAAACTTTTTTCAAAGACGCGATCATGTGCCAGCTCTTCGGCGTCCTGAAGGGTTTCGATGCGAAACCACAGCCATTTAAATAAGGTGATCGGCTTGTCCCATACGGGAAAATTGCGTGTTCTGCAGCAGCGGGACGGCTTCTACCTCTCCCTTTACTGGTTTGACGAGGGAGTTTTTGCCTTTGCGCGGAGCAAGCGCCATCTGGCAAGGCACATGGATGCGAAGGCTCCGGCGTAGTAACTAATCCGGTGAGCCAGTGTTTTGCCTTGCCACCGTTACCCATTATGAAAAAAAACTCCATTTTTCTCCTTACCCTTCTTTTTGCATTGAGCGGCTATCGGGCCATCGTCGCCGACACCCCATCCGCGTCAGCCCTGCCTTTGTCCAATGGATCGTTCGAAGAAGGTACCACGGGTTGGTCTCTGTTTGTTCCACCCGATTCGAAGGACAAGAATTGCCACTTTACGATCAGCCATGATTCGCCCCACACGGGTTCGTCATGCGCTCTGATGCAGGCGGACACCTTTGCCCGCTGTGGTCTGGCCGCGCCGAATATCTCCATACAGCCGGGCGAACGCTACCGGATCACTGCGTGGGTACGGGGCGGTGTCGACTTGCGGGTCCAGCCGAACACGGCGGGTATTTTAATCCGTCTGACTCTATTGCAAAACAAGCAAGAAGCTCCCGGTGGCGATTTTTACCTGGCACTGAACGGCAACATGACCCGTAAGGATATCCCCACCAATCTGGCGGCGGTCCCGGCGCAGTGGACCCGAATGGAGGCCGTGGTGGAGACGCCTGCTGATGCCGATACAATGAGGCCATGCCTCTTTTTCTGGCGTGCGATGGGCTCGCTCTATATCGACGATTTTACGGTTGAAAAGGTCGACGCCTCCGTACCACTCACTTCACTGATACCGTCCCCATCGGTGACAACGGACGCCACTCAGGATCAGCCTTCGACGGCGGGACCGATGATCACCAATGTCACGATGCCTGCGATCTTCGCCGCTTCCACGAACACCCCTCCTCCCTCCAAACATACATGGGATTTCGATCGCACGCAGGCGTTGCAGGAATTGGAGGAACAAGGAAAGATCATCGATAATCCAACTGATACCCTGGGTGTCCGGGAAATATTCCGATTCGCACTCGAGGCAGCGGGGCTGGGCTGGGACCCCGACAAAATCAATAAGGCCCTGACTTTAGCCCGGTCCATGCAAGACCTTGACCCGAAAAGCCCTACTTACGGCAATTTCAAATGGGCTTGGGGCCAACAGGGTGTATTCGATAAAAATGCAGTGGAATTCTGCATGACACCAGCAACCCTTCTGCGCCTGCACTACTCGGAAAGCTTGAATGCGGAGGGAAAGGCGGCTTTGGACGACTTGATTTCAACCGGTCTTGAGGGTGTGAAACGGCACGAGGTCAAAGTTGAATATACGAACATGTATCTTTCCAAGACTTGGAACCTGATTTCTCTGGGCGAGGTTCTCGGACGACCCGAAGTTACACAGGGAGGCTATGCGCAACTTCAGAACTGGATCGATAACGTTTCCAAAATCGGCGTTTCGGAATATAACGCGCCGACTTATTATGGAGTCGATCTTGATGCGTTGGATCTTATCTATAATAACGCTAAAGAGCCTTCAGCGAAAGCCTTGGCCGAAATGGGCCTTAGGTTTTTTTGGACCCAGATCGCAGCCAACTGGTGGTCTCCGGGCAATCGCATCAGCGGCGCAAATGGCCGTGACTACGACTATCTTTATGGCCGGGGATATATGGAAAAGCATACCGGTCCCCTCGGATGGTTGAGCAATTCTCTCGAACCGGAGGCGGCGGGCTCGGCGCACAGCCAAAAGAATCTCGTCACTTATTTTAGCGAATGTAATCTCAATCCACCGGCGGAGTGGACTGAGCCTCTCCGCAACGAGATTCCCCGCACGGTGGTGCAAAAATGGGGACCCAACCCTTTCGAGCGCTGCGTCAACTATGTAGGGAAATATTTCACCCTGGGCTCCTCTGGTGCGAGCAAGGGGCGTGAAGAGCGCACGCTGGTGGCAAATTTGGGCGACCTGCCTTCCGTGCCGGAACTGTCGTTTTTTATGGATGCTCGCGGCGATCCCTACGGCACCAAGAAATCGGCGGAGGCACAGGGCGCGATGAAGGCGCTGCACATTCAGCCCTTCATCGCCACGGTACAGCATGGTCCTGAATTGATTCAAGTGCTCTCCTATCAAATCCCAAAAAAAGCCAGGGATAAAGTCACCTGCCTGCTCTCTCATCTTTTGATTCCAGCGCAGGCAGAAGTCTGGGTTGACGGTGGTCTCGTTCAGCCGGGCACGGCAGATGCCCCGGTTTCACTGCCTGACGACAAGCTCATCTGCATTCACATGGGCAATGCGGCCCTGGCCCTTCGTTTTCTTTGGGCCTCCACTCCGCAAGGTGAGGTGGCGCCCATTCAGTATGTGCTCGATGGACCTGACGGTGTGGCCAAGCGGATTACAGTCGTGCATTCCGCATCCACTCCCTCCGCAGGAATGGGTACGGTTGCCATCTGGATGTATGGAGAAGACGGAGTGGATGACGCGCATCTCGCCTCCTGGTGCGAGAAGTGTTCGTCCGTGCCCTTCACCGCAAAATTAACTGATGGCCTGTTGGCGCTTGAAGTGAAGAGTGAACGCGGTCCTCTTCGGATTGAGGCTGATCTGAACAAATCCTATCGGAATGTTCTTTCCGGTGGAGAACCAGATGCGTTGTTTAGCGTCAACGGGCGTGATATCGGTCGTGAAATTCTACCCATGCCGAAAGCCGATGCAGCGGTAATTCCTGGATCGACTGGTGAGTTATCGAAGTGAGGGGCAAACTCAACCTCAAGCAGCACCAAATCGGAAAAAGGGGATAGGGCTTATAATCGATAGGCCGAACTCAATCGCGCCTAGTGCGTGTGTAATGGTCTGACCATGAAGGGTTGTTTAAGCGGCTGTTTGTCCTACGGGAGTGCAGGGAGGCAGGGCTTTAAGGACAAGGAGGAAAGTTGGCGCACCGATTGCGTCTGGCCGCCCACCGCCCAAGGCACTCCCTGTTCGGAAAACAAGAGTCCCCGTTCCAGTGTCGTCTGTAGCAACGGCAACACCCCGGCAATGACATAAGTTTCCTCCTGCCCAGCGTCCACCACCGACTTATACGCTGCCGGAATGGTGTGGATCGTCCCCGAGGAAAGAACCATCCCGTTGGTGAGCAGAACATAGCCCCGCGTATCGGCAAAAAGGGTGTCCGGCCTTGGACGCCGGCCCAAGGCATACAGAATGAAGTTCTCGTAACAGCGGCTCCGGTGTTGCGCCGACGGTTCCTCAATGTTCGGCCACCCCTGATCGTTTTCCAATCGGGTTCCATCGGCGCCGATCCAGGCTTTGCCCCGACTGCCGGTTACCACGATCTTGTAGGGACGGGTTTCTTCACAGGCGTGCGTCAGGGCCGCCGTCAGCTCAATTCCACCCTCGAGGAGCGCGCGTAAACAACAGGTGTCGTAGCTCTCGATGGGGCGGGCGCGATAGAGCTCCGCCTTCACCTCCAGCGGAACCGCAAAACCCGAAGGCTGGGGCGAGGCCAAAAACATCGCGTCATGGAGGACATGAGCCAGCGCATTGGTCGCAGGCCCGTCGAGGACGGGAACATCCTCCAGAAGGAGTTTTCCGGCCCAGCTGCTGCGCTCATAATACTTGGTCTTGCGCCGCCAGGCGGCGGCGATGCGGATCGTCTCGATTTTCCCCAAGCGGCCCTCCACACACCAATGCTTCAACGTCTGAATCGGCAGTGAAGCGATATTCTGAAATGCCACCGCAATTCTCCGGGACGCATCCAGGCGCAGGAGGGAGTCCCACTGCTGGATCAGGGGCACGGGCGGCTTTTCCAGAAAAACATAAAGATCCTGCTCCAAGGCCGCGCGACAGAGCCCGTCATGCCACGGTATCGGTGCGGTGATGCTGATGGCCTTGATCTTTCGTTCCTGCTGAAAAAGCTTCTTCGGCTCTTCGTACCAGGCCACCTGCTGCTCTTCCAGGTTGGCGCGCACTTCCTGCAAGCGGGAAATTGCCGGGTCGGCGACGGCGGCGAGCTCGATCAGCCCTCTTTTTTTGAGGGAGAAAAGTTCCTTCAGGTGAAAAGCGCCGTGGCCGCTTGCCCCGAGAAGGGCGATCGGCAGCTTGCCAGCCGCGGATGGAGCAGGCAATTCAGCTTTCTCCAAAGAAAGACTGGATATTTCAGGTGGCATGGTGAAGTTTTACTTGGAAACACCTGCTGATTGAGAATTTTACTTCGGAAGGGACTTCAAAAAAAGCTAGAGGATTCATTATAGAAAAGACTGAAAAAAGCCAATAACATCGTATGCTTTGGCTACGTAATTGCATTTGTAACAATAAATGATGGCAATAATATTAATAAATAAAAAAGTAACATCGAAGTATTCTATAAAAAATCCTCAGGATTATTTATTTCTAATGGAGTAATTAAAGAGTTTCAAAATGTTTTGCTTTGCGGCACCGATAAAACTGACAACTCCAATGAAGCTTCATCTAATATCGCGCTAAATGTCCATTTTCCTTTGTCAAAAACGGCCGATAAACGCTCGAAAGAGGAAATCGTTTCGTCGGGTTGTGAGAAAGCGACGGCAAATGCCAGCCAGGCATTTCCTGTTTGATCAGCTGGAAATGTCCAGACAATGCTGGTTATTTCATTTTCCAGCAAAAGTTCCGGTTTGGGACCCAAGGGAAAGGGGGCGATCCGGATATTCCGGCCGGAAAACTGCAACATAATATCGCCTGATGAGGAAATTATATGATGATTCGGAACAGCATTAACCGTAAATCGGTACCCGGCCTTCGCTCTGCTTTTCGGGGTGCGGCTCAAATTCAACGCCACCAGCGCAGACGGTCCGACCTGCGAGGAATAGAATCGGGCAGGTTTGAATTCACCACCGTCCAAAAAAGCGGCGCCCTTGCCAATACCAACTTTATGGACTCCATCAACTACCCAGTAGGCCAGTAAATTCCTCCGTTGTTGCCACTCATCCTGCTCGTTAACGGTCCCAAGAATAAAGCAATCTTCGCGATATTGACGCAAAAGATGGCTTTCCCCTTTATCAGAAGGGATCGACAATTCTCGGTATCCGCTGGTGTGTTTTCCCAACTCGGGAATCGCATCCACCTCTAAAGTGGAAATGATAAATAAGCCTGCGCTATCATGCGAGTGACTAATTTCCACATCATTGAGAGGGTAATTGCCTTCAAGCGCAAGATAGATAAAGTTTTTTATTTTCGCCTCATAATCCAACATATTATCGCCATAAGCGCGGGAATGAGGCCCTGCAAGCTGGCATGTCTTCGGATGATACGAGGCACTTATATCATTCCACAAAAAATCAATGAGGCCGAGCGCGCCATTACGGACCCGTTCGGACGGGGCAAACAGTTTGGCCGCATATAAGCCGTAAAGATTGGTTCCGTAATACGTCGGACTAAGATATTCGTCGAAAGTTCCACCATCTTTCAGCCGTGAATGCACTTCCGTGAGTTTTCGAAAGGCAAACTCCTCGCTGTTTTTGTCTCCAAGAATCGTTGTCCCTGCTGCAGCGACCGCAGCGGACAAAAAAGAAATATTCGTGTAGCTGGGTGTAACGTCTCGCCGCAAGGTTGCTTTTACCGTTAAATCGAACGCAACCCTGATTTTTTCAACCGATTCGGCAGGTAGAATTCCTTTCTCTTTATCGAGGGTAAGAATGAAGGCGAGAATCAAGCCCATAAACTGGGCCCAGTTCATGTCCGGTGAAGACCATGTCTCCCAATCCTGCTCCCATTCACAGGTAAAGCAGGCCCAATATTGTGAACTAGAATCGAGGTTTTGTTTGGTAAGAACCAAATCGATTATTTTAATGGCGCGCAAAAGCTCATCCTTCGACCCGCTAAAAAGCAAGCCATATGCATAGTAAAGAGATTCCCGTAAAAGATGGGCTGGATTGCCAACCGTATGAACGCTCGGTGGATGACGCGCTAAAATCAATCCAACAGCAGGATTGAAATGTTGGTCTGCCCAAGTTCGCGCAATTTGAAAAAGCCTGGCGTTTAACTTGTGAAGCTTCATGACGATAAATCTAGAAATAAATGATTTAGACGATAAATCGAACCGACACTCTGCAAAAACACGAAAGACTCAAACATACTGAATGAATTAAGGCCGTATCTTAGTTTAATACCACCTTTTAAAAGTAGGAAAGTCGATTACATTGAACGATCATAACTTGACATAAATGCTCACTTCATGGAGCCTCTCTGTTTGAGTAAAGGCAACATACAATTTACACGGTAGGCCGCAGTTTTAAAAATGATAGAAACAATATTCTCGATTTCGTCAGCGGATTTATTTATAAAAATTAGAGATGTTGCGTCACCTTGTTTCCAGCGCTCGGCGTTTCGGAGTACGTCCGATGCCGCCTCATCCTCATAAATACTGGGAGTTTTATGCTGTGATCAACGGTAAGGTTGCGGCCTTTTTCCCCAAAGCCGATCAAACCGATTTCCGTGATAAATCCTTATGGGTTTTTCCACCGGAAACATCGCATGGCTGGATATCTTCTGATCAAAAAAAAGCCCGGATAATCGCATTTTATTTTAGCTTTGTTCCACCGCCGCTAGATAAAATAGCACGATGCCAAGTGGGCTATCATATGACGAAGCTCTCAGACAATGAGATCAAAAGGATCGTCATCTTCGAAAGAGAACTGAGATCTTTTTATCGTCAAACCAGTCCGTTCAGTTCACTGCTCTTTCATCGTTGTCTGCTGGAGCTTTCACTCATTGCCTTAAAGAATGTTCCCGTTCAAAAGTTAAGTCCAGTTCAGATGACGCCTGCGATGGTGGTGGATGCGGCAATAATATGGTTTACAGAACATTTAAACGAAAATCCGAAACTGGATCAAGTGGCAAGAGCCGCGCG
Source organism: Methylacidiphilales bacterium (assembly GCA_021272315.1). Lineage (GTDB taxonomy): Bacteria > Verrucomicrobiota > Verrucomicrobiia > Methylacidiphilales > UBA1321 > JABDGH01. The sequence goes on from JAJSLI010000036.1 coordinate 7,385, forward strand.
GGTTTCTACGAGTCATCTGCGCCGACTTTTTCTTCTTCATAAACGCAATAACCCACAGTCTGTTTTTACTCGCATACGGCTTGAGCATGCGATGCAATTGATGTTAAGTTCCGATGATAAAATCGATTCGATTGCTCACTCGTGCGGTTTTTCCAGTGCGGTAAATTTCTGTCGTGCTTTCAAGGTGCATGTCAAATGCACACCTGATGTTTGGCGTAAAAAAAGACGTGAAATGCGTCTTGGGAATTGAGCAGGCACCCAATAGCTTCGCGGCCTGCAACAGAAACGAAGTCGATTAATTTTAGAAAAACTTTTCGAGGCTACGTCCTTGCCATCGGCGCAGAGTGGCCTGCTTCTTTATACTCCACACTCGGGCAAGTTTTCGCCGCAATCTTTGGTCGAAACGAATCCATCAACCGGCTCTAATAAGGAAAGAACACCCCCATGAAATCACCCCGCTGGAAACAAAAAATCACCACGCTCCTCGTCCTCCTCCTGACCGGAATCGCTCTGCCCCGTCTTGCCCCGGCCCAGACGCCATCGGCTACGCCGTCGCCTGTTCCCAGCGATCCGGTTTCCCGTATCGAAAATTTGCGCGACGGTTTGAACATAGCTCTCGACGGGTTCCGCAAATCGCTCTTGGCGAATACGCCTGACATCACCGTGCGTGACACCTCGTACGCCGCCTTGCTCGTCCTTCTGGATGGGGATGGTGCGGCCGAAGCTGAATCGCTTCTTGGCCGTGTCTTTGCCCTTCAGTCGATGGATGAGACGGCCCCGGATTACGGAAAACTGCCGTGGAATTTGGAAAACGTCGGCGTCAGCGACGAGAATGGGATCGAGTTCGGCTCTGAAGCCTGGGGGCCCATTTTTTTGGGTTATAAAGACCTTCTTTCTCCGGAGTTCAATCGCGAAGCCATTCCGCACATGAAGGCGGCGCTGGCTGCGTTGCAGCGCCATAACGTACCGGTCGCCTATACCAATATTTTTCTGATGAACACGGTCAACACGCTTTTGCTGGCCCAGATAGTGGGCGATGACGCCCAGCACCAGCGCGGGTTGTCGCAGTTGAACGCGTGGATGGACTACACCCGGACCAACGGAATTCATGAATTCGACAGCCCGGTATATTACAGTGTTGGCATGCTAAGCCTGTTGAATGGCTATCGCTATGCAAAGCAACCGGAAATCCGGGAGAAATTCCGTTCAATCCTCGATTATTTCTGGAAGGACATCGCCGCGAATCACGATACCGCGCTGCCGACGCGTTTGCTCGGTGCGCACAGCCGTGATTATGATTTTCTCCGCGGCGCGGGCGGGGTGAATGTCTTTTTCTATACGGAGGGGCTTCTCCCGACGCGAAAGTTTGAAGAAGTCCCCTTGGACAAGGTTTTTCTTCTGGCGAACGGGTTGAACAACGGTTATCACCCGTCCGGGAAAATCCTGGAAGAATCATCGATTCCGGAAAGGGTGGTTCTTCAACGGTGGGACCAGGACCCGCTAGAAACGCGCTTTACCTATATTACCCCCGATTTTTCGATCGGCACCGCCACGGCCGATTACGGTCCGCAGGACAAACTTTTTGCGCTCGATCTGTTTTCCTCCAAAGACCTTCCTGACGTGACCGTGGTGCCCGATCCCACCGGCGAACCGTATGGCCTGACTGAAACGAAAGATAAAAGCGGCCACAGCAAGCCCCACCATAGTCCGCTTCATCCCGCGGTGGTCCAGGACAAGGGAACGGTCGTCCTTCTGCTCGATCTGGATCCTTCCCATCTCGGGAAGGCCCAGAGCTTTGCCACCAATCTCATTCTGCCCTCCCTCGCCGACGAAATCATCCTGGATGGGAAACCGGTCGACCTGTCGACGCCGGTTGAACTGCCCGCGACGGCCGACTCGGTCATTGGCGTCCATGAAGGGAACGCCTGTTTTGCGGCGCGCTTCTTTCATGTCGATGCGCTGGGAGACGAACCTCCGGTTTATGAGGTGCGCGCAGAGGAAACCGGACTGGCGAAAGGGGCCGCGCGATTTGTGGTCTATCATACGCGCCGGCCCTTGTCGAAAAGCCCGGTCACCAGCCTTCGTGTCGGTTTGATCATCCAGGCGGCGTCCTGGAAGGACAAGGATGCCTTTGTCAGGATGATGAGCGACCTCGGCAAGGTGGAGGTGAAGCAGCAAAACAACGGTGACGTGTGGACGGTCTCGACCACGTTGAACGGAACCGACTTCCTGGTTGCGCAAAATATCAGCACCCGCCAGGAAACCGATGCGAGGGTAAATGGAGTGCAAGAGCCGGGGCCGATTCCACCGCTTTCCGTGAATAAAGAGGTTATTTCGTTGCCTTAAGAGTGTAAGCGTTTATCCGGCGCCACGAGCTGGGCTTTCCCCGAGGCGAATGGACGCCGAGATATCCGTTGAGACCTTTTTACGATGCACGGTCGACTTGGCCATCCACGTTTCAAGATTAACTCTGTCCTCTCCCATTCTCGCAATGTCGCGAGCCAAATCCGATGCCGTTCTGAGCTGAGCGAAAGCACCGTCCAGCTGCTTGTAAAGCAGCAGAAAAAGGCTCTGCTCCCGATCATCGTAGGCCGTGTGCCCTAGTTGCGGAAGCATCTCCTGCTGATCGTCCTGCGAAACAGATTGTCGGGTTGTCGAAATAAAGGCCCAAATCGTGATTACTAAAGCCTAAACTAAAGATTCGATATTGGGTGATCCAAGAAAAACATCCGAACTGGCTTTTCTCGCACGGCCCAAGTATCCAAGATATCACTCGTTCAGGCGGAACCTACCATGCATTTAGTTCCGGGGCACGATCCCCTTCCATGAATGCCACACTGCTTGTTCCCCGGTCTCGGAAAGCCGGGTAGAAGAGCCCACAGTAGCCCTTGGCTTAATCTCTTTTTCGGGCTTTCTCTTTCCCTCTAGCCTGGCTTTGAGCCCTACTGGGCGATCGACGGGGCTTGAACTCGTTCTCTCAGCCTCGGCAGATTCACTTTGCACACGCTTGCACACAACTTTTTTGCGTATTACTGCGCTATTCTGCAAAGAGGAGTAAAAAGACGAGTTGCGATAACGCGCTGTTCTGTACGGTATTTACGCAAGCAAATGCAAACTGATGCAAGTGCAGGCTGGGTTCGACTCCCGCCGCCTCCACGGTCCATTATTCCAGCATCGGAGCAAACGCGATAAGGAAGGTTTTGTACCACTATTTCGCCGTCACGTTCTGAAGCAAGCGTACGAGCCCTTCCCGCATGACGGGAATAGTCCACATATCTTCCCGATGGCCCGGCACCCAGACGCCGATATTCATATGTTGACGGCTGATCCACGCCGCAGGGAAAGTCCCTTCCGGAATCTGGACGCTGACGAGATCAAGACAGGCGCTACGTTCGCCCAGCTTGATGAAAACCTCATCGCGCGGGAGCCAGGCTTCCTCCCACCCGAAAATCCTTCCGCCATCCACCGAGGCGCGCAGGACACTTTCCTGGTAGGGGTGCTGGGATTCATTCCAATCCCACACGCGCCCTGCCCAACGGGCATATTCATCCCACTTCGGGTAGGCCCCAAGAGCGGCGTGGACCAGGATGAGTGGGCGATTCGCGCCCACCCAATCGCGCAACGCAGTTTGGGTTGCGGTGCTTGCTTCCGCGTGCGTGTGATAGAGCAGCAAATAAGCGGCTCCCTCCAAATCGGTGGAAGTTATTCCGCGGGAGGCGTCGATGGTTTCGATTTCCCGTCCGGTAATTTCCGTCAGCGCATCGTGAATGCCTTCCCTGCCGCCGGAGCCGAAATGTTCGTCGGCAAAAAGAATGATCTTACCGGCATTAAGCGCGAGACGGGGTCGATGTTGCAAAATTTCAAAAGGCGCAAATTGAGTCTTCAGAGGCAAGGAGATTGTTCTTTGCGTCCGGGCTGATTCATAGGCGGCGTAGGCAATTTCCGTTCCTGCGGCACAAATCTCGGCGGCGCACTCCATGGGCTTTCCTTCTTCAACAGCGCCTACAAGCTGCCGGCATAAAAGCGTAAAGGAACCGCCGGAAGATTTAAGAGGCTCGGCTTTATGGAGCTGATAACCGTTGCGATTGAAAACCTCGACATGTTGATCAAGCGTGAGCAGTCCTTCCGTTCCCCGGATGGCGATTTGTGCGCCCGAGGCATTCGCCGGGCCGGTGACAAAGAGCGCCTGACGATCTCCCGCGTAATCGGCAAAGACCACCGAGCTTTCCTCGATAGCCTGCTGATAGCGGCGATTTCCACGATGATCCATGCCGGCAAGGACGCGCAAGGGGGCGCCTTCAAAGAAAAAGTTGGCCATATCGAACCAATGCGTCGTCCACGAAAGAATGTCCCAGCCGTCAGGCACGCGTGCTTCCAAGACCCACTTCTCACCGATAACCCCGGTGTGCAGTAATTTTTTCGCCAATTGAAAGACCGGTTCAAGACGACGCTGGTGGCCTACGGCAAGTTTAACGCTGGCTTTGCGACAGGCATCCAACATCTCGTGGATTTCCCCGCAATTGAGTGCAAGAGGCTTTTCACAAACGATTCCCTTGACCCCGTTTTTCGCCGCCTCGATGGTCTGGGGTGCGTGAAGCTTGGGCCAGGTGCAGACGCTGACGTAATCGGGCGTGAGGGCGTTATAGAGCTCATTGGTCGAGGCGAAGAGTCGTTCTGACGGCAGGTTGAACCGTTGGCCGAACGCCTCGAGATTTTCTTTCGAGATATCGACACCGTGAAGGAGGATGTCGGGAAAGGCATCGAGCCACCCTTGGGCATGGGCATGTCCGATGGCCCAGCCTTCCTTACCCTCGACAAATTTTCCGCAACCGATGATGGCAACTGTTCTCATATTTTTAAAATCCAAGTGCTTAACTCCACTGCCGCAGGCGGATTGCCGATTCAAGCACCGCCTCTTTTCCGGTCACTTCCAGCGTGGTCGGACCCTTAAAACCAATTTCAAGCAACGCCGCGCAGACTTCTCGAACCGGAATTTTTCCGTCGCCAAGTGGGATCGTTCCCATTCCACAACCGAAAATCTTTCCCCGCTTCGTCTCCCATTCCTGGCCGAGATCTTTCCAATGGACATGTCGAATCCGGGATCCAAAGCGCCGGACAAACGCAACCGGGTCCGATCCTCCGAGCCAGCAATTGCCGGTATCGAGATTGATTCCCACCGTTGAGTCGTGCCCAAGGCGCTGGAGAATTTCCTCCATGCCATCAACCGAATCGGTCAAGACTCCGTGGGGCTCGATCAGCAGCTCAAGACCAAGCTCTTGAGCCCATTGCACCGGCGCGTCTAATTTTTCGGAGATCGAGAAAAGTTGCTGCTCCCGGGAGAGCCGGTGGCCAAATTTTGTTTTCGGTTCTCCTTCGGTGGTGATCACCTGGTGGATCCCCAGAAAGTGGGCCAGCTTGATCGCCTTGATGATTTGTGACGTCTGGTAACGATCGGGGCTCGCCGGGTCCAGTAAATTGGCATGGGCACAGACGCTGGTGAGGGTCAGTCCTTGTGCTTCCGCCATGCGGCGTATGCCTTGAGGATGGGCGTCGAGGCTGACCGAGGCGGCGAAGCCATATTCCACCCCCAGCGTCGCCCCGTCGTGGTTGTCGGTGAGATCAGCTTCCTGAAAGCCGAGTTCCCGAATCAATTCGAACTGCCTTTCCATGCCCGAAAAAGGCTGCATCAGTGCAAAACATCCAATTCTCATACGCCCATGTTGACAGAAAGATCGAGGCTTGGCTTTCACGCTTTGTCAGCGGTAAATTGTGCACATGGTTGCGGGAACTTCTCGGGGTACGCTTCGTTCGCTCTTTTCACAGTGGGGTACGGGATCGACCCGGCAATTGCCGCCGCATCGAAACTCTGGCCTTGAAATTGTCTGCGTCTCCCAAGGTCATCTCCGCTGGCGCATCGAGAACCGGATCTACGAGGTGGGGCCCGGGTCCGTCTTCTATACTTTCCCCTGGGAACTGCACGGCAGCCTGGATGAATTCGAGCCGGGCCACCGCTGGGATTTCGTGATCTTCGAGTTGGTACACGGGTCTGGAAAGCGTCGATTGGAGCTTCCCGCGTCTTTCGGTTTCAGTCCCACGGAGGGGCGGCAAATGTTGACCCGCTTGCTCCGTTCACCGCATCGGTCGCTTGAGGCCGGGGAGAGAATCAAATGGCTTCTTCCCACCCTGCAAAGGGAACTCTCGTCTCTCAAGGACGCAAGCCTTCCAATGGCGGCGACTTTGGGAAGGGCTGTTTTATTGGAGCTCGATCGGATCAGAGAGGGGATAGGCAAGGGACGAAAATCAAGTCTTCGACAAACAGATCGCTGTGGAGTCCTGCTGCGGCAGATCAACACAGATTATGCCTCGCCATGGACCTTGTCCCGCATGTCCCAGATTACAGGATTACGACGTACGCGTCTTGGGCAGGCATTCAAGGAACAAACCGGCGACTCTCCGATTACCTATATGAACCGACTCCGCGTCCTGAAGGCTCAGGAGTCGCTTCGTCACACCGATCTCCCGATCACCGACATTGCCTTTTCTGTCGGATTCCAATCGAGTCAATATTTCGCGCGTACTTTCAGGCATTTTACCGGAGCCACGCCGCAGAACTACCGTCAAACCTGGGGGAAAAAGAAGACCATTTTGGACTGCTCGAAAGTGATCGCGAGATGATCTGGGAGCGTACTAAAAAAGTCCAAAGCTCAGGATGATGAAGCGGTCTGTGCACTTTTTGCGGTCTTCGCCAAGAGCCCAGCCCTGAGCTATCCCGGGCCTTGGGTTGCTGGTGGCCATCAACGCCATCGCTGCCGGGTACGCGCAGGTGGTTGACCAGCGCCCCGCGCGGATCGGACTTCTCTCCCTCCCAATTTTTTTCGTCGTACGGCTCGCACCTCCGTCGAGACAAACAAGGGTCACGTCCCATATGGGGATCGAGCCTCTTGATGAAAAATCGCGCCGACTGGCATTAACATGACCTTGTTATTCCTTTAAATTAATTATTAATAGTAATGTAAATAGTTTTTACAACGCATTAATTCATAATGTAATAATAATGTTGACGATGACGCGGCTGAAGCCCATTCTTTTAGAACTCTAATGGATACAGTAGTCGATCTTATCGGTGATCGTGTTTAGGCTGGGCTCCAAGAGCGTTTCTGTCGTTTCGTAGCAGCAAGGCAACCCCCAAGTGGGGGAGGGGAATTTCTCAAAAGGAGTTTAGGATGATGAGCCGTGTTCGTTTGGGGTTCAGACTGAGGCTTGGCCTCGGCTTGGTCGTTTTTTCGACAGGCCTTCACGTCAATACCATCACCGGCAATGTGGAGGCTGGATCGGTAGTCGGCGCGCTGGTCATTTCAAGTCTTTTACATGGACGGATGTCACAATAAATATGAAACGCACCCTCCACCCGTCCGCCTTTGGCCTTACCCTGCCTTGGCCTAATCCCGGGAAGGAAAGATCAAGTCACAAGCTGCAAGGGGCGTTGGCGTGGGTCGTAGCGCTTCTGGTACTGGCATTCGCCCAGCCCGTGATGGGCATGCCGCTGATGGGGCCGGAGACAGACCCGACAAATGGCGGCCCGGTACTCAATCCGGATACCGGAACCAACGAGACCGTAGCGGAGGTGATCTACGATGTGGAAGGCGCGCAGTACGAAGCGTTGACTACCTCAAATAATCTCATCTTGCTCCTCACCTCAACCGATGATCTTTTTGAAGCGGTTTCAACAACAAACACCACAAATCCCACCTACGAAGTCATTGACGTCAACTCCACGAACACGCTCCCCATGGACGAAACCGTCACCGTCGAGGTGGAGGGTACCACAAATACAACCAATGAACAGGTGGTCACCAGCCTGAACGGCATAGCCCCCGCTCCGCCGCCGGTGGCTAGTCTCCCCCAGACTCCGCCGACGACCACCTCCGGCGTGATTGATGATGTCTATGTAGCTGCCGGCGGGGACAACGGGAGCGATGCCTATGGGGTGGACATTCTCGGGGTGAACATCGGCGTGAGCGGAAGCAACGGCAGCCCTGGCGCTACCGGTACCAACGTCTTGCTCGTCGTGCCCTCGAGTTGGGGCTTAATCCAGTCCACGACCAGTAACACCCCCGGCATCACCCTCGCGAGCGAGGGTGGCCCTGGCGGAAGTGGCGGCAACTCGTATGGCAATATCGGTCCCTACTACGGTGGAACGGGAGGAAATGGCGGTAGTGCCAACTTGGTGAATCACACGGACATTACAACCAGCGGTAAAGATTCCGATGGTATCTATGTCTTAAGCGCCAGTGGTAGTGGCGGCGGCGGCGGCAACTCGTACATATTATGGCAGGGTGGCGGCGGTGGCGGCGGAGTTGGCTACGGCGGATCGGTGACTGTCACCAATACCGCCTATATCCAGACCAGCGGCAATCAAGCCGATGGCATTTACGGGCTGGCTATTGGCGGTAACGCGGGGAGCGGCGGCTCGAGCTATGGGATTGTCGGCTCCGGTGGGACCGGCGGCGGCGGCGGCGAAGGCGGCACCGTTGAGATCACGAATTCAGGGCAGATTACCACCGACGGCATTGGCGCTCACGGAATTGAGGGCCAAAGCATCGGCGGCAGTGGCGGTGATGGGGGCGACGCTGGCGGACTTGCCGCCTTTGGAGGCCCCGGCAACGCCGCGGGCAGTGGTTCCAATGTTATGATTACCAACTCGGGGGACATCCTGACGCAGGGAGCCACTTCCGACGGAATTTTAGCCCAGAGCATCGGCGGCAGCGGCGGCGACAGCGGCGCCGCCGGCGGGATCGGGACGATTGGCGGTAGCGGCGGCACCGGCAATGAGGGCGGATCGGTGACCGTCGACAATAACAGAGGGGGCCAGATCGTAACGGAAGGCCAGGATTCGTATGGCATATTGGCTCAAAGCATCGGCGGCGGCGGCGGCAACACGTCCCCATCCGGCGGCTTGTATGTTAATATGGGCGGTAGCGGTGGCGGCGGTGATGGGAGCACGGTCAACGTTTACAACGACGGCCTCATTAGCACCACGGGCACCAATGGAATCGGAATTATGGCCCAAAGCATCGGTGGTGGTGGCGGTTCCGCGGGTGTGGGCGGGGGACTGGTGTCCCTCGGCGGATCAGGCGGCGATGGCGGCAATGGCGGCTCGGTATCGGTCACGAACGACACGTTAGGTTCGATCAGTACGACCGGGGATGGCGCGTATGCTATTTTCGCCCAGAGCATCGGCGGCGGCGGTGGCGCCGGTTCGGTTTCAGCCGGACTTGTCGCGATCGGCGGCCAGGGTACCAGTGGCGGCGCCGGGGGCGCGGTCACGGTGGTGAATTCCGGCTCCTTGACGACGCTCGGCGTGGAGGCCAAGGGAATCTTTGTGCAGAGCATCGGCGGCGGCGGTGGGGCGGGCGGCCTTGGCGCCGGTTTGTTTGGGATGGGTGGCGACAGCAGCAGCACCAACGCCAGTAACGGCTCGAATGTTTTGGTGATCAATAACGCCACCGGCACGATTTCCACCGCGGGCAACGGCGCGGATGGAATTTTTGTGCAAAGCATCGGCGGCGGCGGAGGAATGGGCGGCCTTGGCAGCGGGCTTGTTTCCCTGGGCGGCAGTGGTGGCGCCGCCAGCGCCGGCGGCGATGTTACGGTGGATAACGCTGGAGACATCCAGACGCAGGGTGTGGATGCCCGGGGCATTTTTGCCCAAAGCATCGGCGGCGGCGGCGGTTCCGGCGGCGATGGTGGAGGTGCGTTCACCATTGGCGGCAGCGGCGGTGATGCCGGTGCGGCGGGCGACGTCACCGTGACGAATACGGGAATCATTTCAACAACCGGGGACCAGTCCACGGCGATTTTCGCGCAGAGCGTCGGTGGTGGAGGCGGCGACGGCGGCTCAACGGGTGGACTTGTTTCGGTTGGCGGTACCGCTTCATCCGGCGGCGCGGGGGGAGGCGTGACGGTGACCCAAGGCGGCAATATCAGCACCCTCGGTGTGGGTGCCCTGGGCATTTTTGCCCAAAGCGTCGGCGGCGGCGGCGGCAACGGCGGTGACGCTGATTCAGGCTCCTTGTTCCTGGGTGTGGCCTTGGGTGGGAGTGGCGCGAACGGCGGAGCAGGGGGAGATGTCGGCGTCGTTCTCGAAGATGATCAGTCCGATTCGGCGCCTTCGAACATCTCGACCTCTGGCGATGGGGCGACCGGAATTTTGGAGCAATCGGTCGGTGGCGGCGGCGGCAATGGAGGCAATGCCATCCAGGCAACGGTCGGCTCGGGCGCGTCGGTCTCCATCGCCATCGGTGGTACGGGAGGAAACGGCGGCCAAGGCGGTACGGTGAGTCTGACCGGGACAGGCGATGTGGAAACCCATGGCGCCGATGCGGACGGGATCATTTTGCAATCCGTCGGCGGAGGTGGTGGCAACGGTGGCACGACGATATCCGCCTCGGCTTCCGTCTCTCCAGTCGGCAGTATCGGGGTTGCCGTGGCGGTTGGCGGCGACGGTGGCTCGGGCGGCCAGGGTGGTACGGTTACCGTGGACCTGACGAGCGCAATCCAGACTTCCGGGGACCTTTCATCGGGCTTTGTCGCGCAATCTGTCGGCGGTGGCGGTGGCAACGGAGGAAGCGCGATCGCGGCAACCGCCTCAGCTGGAGGAGTAGGTGCGGCAGCGGTGTCGGTTGCCGTTGGCGGTAAAGCCGGCAGCGGCGGCGCCGGTGGCACGGTGCAGGTGACGTTGGATGGTTCCGTTACCACCCAAGGTGACCAGTCCGACGGGATATTGATCCAGAGCATCGGCGGCGGCGGCGGCAACGGCGGCGAGGCCATTGCGGCCGGGCTTGCGGCCGGAGGAGCCGGTGCCTTGAATGTTGACGTTGGATTGGGTGGTGCCGGCGGCGGCGGCGGCGGCGGCGGCACGGTGGACGCAACCATTGGCAGCGTCGCCACTGGCAGTGACGACGTAACAACTTCAGGCGATGGATCGAGCGGCGTGATCATCCAATCGATTGGCGGCGGCGGCGGCAACAGCGGCCTGACGGTTGCGGCGGGAGTTGCCGGCGGCGGCCTCGGAGCGGGTGGGGTCAGTGTCTCGGTCGGCGCCACGTCCGGCACAGGGGGTGATGGCGGACTCGTGGATGCCTCTTATGATGGTAACCTGATCACAAAGGGCAACGACTCCCCGGGTCTGCTGGTTCAGAGTGTGGGCGGCGGCGGCGGCAACAGCGGCGGGACGATTGCCGCCAGCGGATCTGCCGGCGGCGTGGGCAGCGGCGGTGTTTCAGTCGGCATCGGTGGCAGCGGCGGCGGTGGCGGCAACGGTGGCGTCTCCGGCACAAATAGTGTGACTCTTTCAACGATGGGCTCGGTGTCGACCACGGGCGATAATTCTTCCGCAATTGTTGTGCAAAGCATCGGCGGCGGCGGCGGCAATGGAGGATATGACATTTCCGCCGCCCTATCCGGCGGGGGTACGGGAAGCGGCGCGGTGGCGGTGGGTATGGGCGGCGACGGCGGCAACGGTGGCATGGGCGAGAATGTTTTGGCGTCGCTGGCATCCAACGTTACGACTTCCGGTGACAATTCCTCGGGCGTGGTGGTGCAATCGGTCGGTGGCGGCAGCGGAAACGGGGGCTACAATATCTCGGGCAGTCTCTCCTTCGCCGGAGTCGGCAGCGGCGCGATTTCGGTTGGTTTGGGCGGTTCAGGTGGAGGAGGCGCGACCGGAGGAGATGTCATTGTCACATCCTCGGGAACGATTTATACCGACGGTACCAATTCCGCGGGACTCGTGGTGGAGTCAATTGGCGGCGGCGGCGGCAATGGGGGATTTAACGTCTCGGCGGATTTGTCCGGTGCCGGCACGGGGAGTGGTGCGATCAGTGTCGGACTCGGCGGCTCCGGCGGCACCGCCAGTGATGGCGGTACGGTCACCGTCACGAATACGGGTAACATTGAGACGATGGGTGCGGATTCGGGCGGAATTTTAGCGGAGTCGATTGGCGGCGGTGGCGGCAACGGGGGATTTGACGTATCAGCGAGTTTGTCAGCGGCCGGCACGGGGAGTGGTGCGATCGGTGTCGGACTCGGCGGCAAAGCCGGCGGCGGCGGCGACGGTTCCAACGTCATGCTCAGCGTCACCAATGACTACGTCACAACCAGCGGCGACAATTCCATTGGGATTGAAGCGCAGTCCGTAGGCGGTGGCGGTGGCAATGGCGGCTTTAATATAACGGCTGCCGCTTCCGGCGCCGGCACAGGAAGCGGAGCGGCCAGCGTCGGCCTGGGGGGGAGCGGAGGAGCCGGAGGAAATGGCGGTACCGTCACCTCCATCGTGACGAGTGACATTACGACCGGTGGTGACTATTCGACCGGCTTGCTCGTGCAAAGCGTCGGCGGCGGTGGCGGCAACGGCGGCTTCGACATAAGCGCGGCACTTTCAGGAGCGAGCACCGGCAGCGTCGCGGCGGCGGTGGGCATCGGTGGTTCCGGGGGCAGCGGCGGCTATGCCAGCGAGGTGGACTCCTCGATGACCGGCAACACATCGACCACGGGGAACGACTCGGCCGGGATTGTCGCGCAATCCCTGGGCGGTGGCGGCGGCAACGGCGGCATGAACATCAGCGCGGCCATTTCGGGAGCGAGCACCGGCAGCGCAGGGCTTTCGGTTGGCATCGGTGGTTCCGGCGGCAGCGGCGGCTATGCCGGCGAAGTGATCAATTACGTGGATGGCAATGTGACGACCGAGGGCTCGAATTCCACCGGCATTTTGGCGCAATCCGTGGGCGGCGGCGGCGGCAACGGCGGCATTTCTATTTCCGGCGCGATTTCTTTGGCGGGAACCGGCAGCGGTGCGATCAGCATCGGCCTCGGTGGTTCGGGTGGCGACGGCGGCTATGCACAGGACGTAACGAACACGGACATAGGCAATGTGCAGACTTACGGCGCCGACAGCCCCGGCGTGGTCGTACAATCTCTCGGCGGCGGTGGTGGCAACGGCGGACTTGATGTGTCGGGCGCTATCAGCCTGAGCGCTGGCAGCGGTGCAACGGTCGGCGTCGGCCTCGGCGGTTCGGGCGGCAGCGGGGGCACCGCAGGCAATGTGATCAACACATCCACCATCGATTATGTAACGACGACCGGCGATAACAGCCCCGGCGTGGTTGCAGAATCCGTTGGCGGCGGCGGCGGCAACGGCGGCATCAATGTCACGGGAGATATCAATGTGACCAAGGGCAGTGGCGGTGCGATTGGCGTTGGCATCGGTGGCTTTGGGGGCGGAGGCCAGTCGGCCGGGGATGTAACCAACACGGTGACGTCGACCGATGAGACTGGTGGCATTTCCACCACGGGAGATGATTCTTCCGCGGTCATTGCGCAATCCCTGGGCGGCGGCGGCGGCAACGGCGGACTGAATGTCACCGGTTCGATCAATGTGACAGGGGGTAGCGGGGTGTCCGTCGGCGTGGGCGTGGGCGGTTTTGGCGGTGGGGCGGGGAACGGTGGAGATGTGACCGTGGGGGTAAACCTGGCCGGTTTCATTTACACGTACGGCAATAATTCCGACGGCATTCTCGCGCAGTCAATCGGCGGCGGCGGTGGCGACGGAGCGACCGATGTGTCCGGCTCGATGGATCTCGGCTTGGGATTCACCGGAGATTCGACGGCAATTTCAGCAGCGATTGGGGTCGGTGGTTTCGGCGGCGGCGGCGGCACCGGGGGTACCGTGACCGTGAACTATGATGGCACGCAAATGGACGTGGCCGACGGTTCCGGCATTCTTGCGCAGTCGATCGGCGGCGGCGGCGGCGACGGTGGTATCAACGTGAGCGGGACCCTTGCGTACGGGTTTGGCACCAACGGCAAGGGCTACGGTTTGACCCTCGGCATCGGGGGTTTTGGCGGCGCCGGCGGAGATGCGGGCGAAGTCACCGTCAACGTCACGGGCACCGGGGACATAATCGCAGGCGGATCCGGTGATGAGGCAATAGGCGGAGGCGGCAACTCGGGGATACTTGCCCAGAGCATCGGCGGCGGCGGCGGCAATGGCGGATTGAATGTGAGTAGCGGGGTCAGTTCAACTGCTGGCATCACTGTGGGCCTCGGGGGATTCGGCGCCAATGCCGGTACCTCCAGTAATGTGACGGTGAACGCCACGACGGACATTACCGTTTACGGCGTCTCCGGTAATGGGCCTGGCGCCGGCATTCTTGCGCAATCCCTCGGCGGCGGCGGTGGCAACGGCGGCTGGGACATAGCGGGTAATTTCGCCATCAACACCGGCACCTCCAAGGCTCCTTCGATCAACGTTGGCATCGGTGGTTTTGGCGGCGCCGGTGCGGCCAGCGGCAATGTCACGGTGGATGAGGTGGGTGTGATCAACACCACCGGGGACCAGGTTGACGGCATCGAGGCCCAAAGCCTCGCGGGCGGCGGCGGTAACGGCGGGATAAATATCAGCGTTGGGGCTACTTCGAGCAGTAATGTGTCGATCAATGCCGGCGTAGGCGGCACCGCCGGCGCGGGAGCCAATGCAGGTACGGTGACCGTAACGGACAGCGGCGCGGTGACAACCTCTGGAGACTTATCCACCGGGGTGTTCGCGCAAAGCGCCGGCGGTGGCGGCGGCACGGGAGGCATGAACTTCTCGGGCCTTTATGCCTCGAGCGGTTCGCCGATCGTCATCAGCGTCGGTGGTTCTGGCGGGGATGGTGGAAACGGCAACACCGTGACTGTGGTACGCGGAACGTCCAGTAATGATGCCGGCTTGATCTTGACGGACGGCGACTCGGCCGCCGGCATCGAAGCTTACAGTCTCGGCGGCGGCGGCGGTGACGCAGGCGTGAATATCAACGCCGCCTACAGCAGCGCAGGCGCAAAGAGCGGTCCATCAGGCTTTGCCGCTCAATTTGCGATTGGGGGCTCCGGCGCCGATTCTGGCAACGGCGGCATCGTCACGGTTACCAATTACAGCGATATCATAACCGACGGGACTGGTAGCGATGGCATCCTGGCGCAATCGATCGGCGGCGGCGGCGGTAATGCGTCGTTGAATATTTCCGTCACGTCTCAAAACGACAGCTCGAACGACATGGGATTCAGCCTGGGTGTCGGCGGCGGTACGGGCTCCGGCGGAACCGGTACCAACGTAACGGTGACCGATGTCGGTGATATTACGACTTACGGCGACGAGTCGGACGGCATCGAGGCGCAATCCATCGGCGGCGGCGGCGGCAACGCCGGGTTGAACGTTGTTTATGACAGGACCACGGGGCCCCAGGCCAAGATCGTCCTCGGGACCACGGGCGGCGGCGGGGGATCGGGTGGTGACGTCGTCGTCACCTACTCGGGGACTATCACGACCACGGGAAACGTTTCGTACGGCATTCTGGCGCAATCACTCGGCAACGGCGGCGGCGACAGCTCCTCGACCTCGGTTTCGGCAACGAGTGCCGAATCATCGAATTCGCAGGTCCAAAGCCTTAACGTTTCGGTTGGACTCACGGGAGGCCTCGGCGGCGCCGCGGGCGACGCGACGGTCACGGCGGCGGGCTCAATTTACACCGATGGCACCAACAGCTATGGCATTTTTGCCCAAAGCATCGGCGGCGGCGGCGGCAACGGCGGCTCAGCGAACACCGCGGGCACGGTTGCCCCGACCGTCGGGGTTGCCGTGGGTGGCTCGGGTGGAACCGGTGGCACGGGCGGCACGGTTCAGGTCAACAGCACCGCCGATATCTATACCTCGGGAGATTCCGCGATTGCGATCCTTGCCCAATCGGTCGGCGGGGGTGGCGGTACGGGTGGCATGGCCGAAAACGGTGACTATCCGATAGGAATCTTCACCGGCGCGCAGTCGGGCAACAGCCTCACGGTCACCGTCGGAGGCGGCGGCGGTGATGCAAGTTCCGGCGGTAACGTGACCGTCGACACCAGCGGGTACGTCGAGACCTATGGCGACAGCGCCGACGGCGTGCTGGCGCAGTCCATCGGCGGCGGCGGCGGTGATTCCGGCATGGCGATCAGCACCCAGTCGGGGTCGAACACGCCAGGCTCGGGAAACGTCTCCTTTACGGTCGGCGGCAGTGGCGGCACGGGCGGTAATGGAGGGGCGGTGACGGTAACCAACAGCGCCGTGACGACCAGCGGCGACGTGGTGGCGAACAGCGGGGAAATCGTTACGAACGGGAACAATTCGATCGGAATTTTCGCCCAGTCGGTCGGCGGAGGCGGGGGCGCCGCCAAGACCGTGATCACCGGCGGCTATACAACCGGAGGCGGATCGGTCGCCGTGACGGATATTCTGGGCGGAAATGGCGGCATGGGCGGGAATGGCAGCGATGTCACGGTCGCCAACCTGACGACGGACTCCAACACTTCCGGGATCATCTACACCACGGGAACAAATTCCGACGGTATTCTCGCCATGAGCGTTGGCGGCGGCGGCGGCAGCGGCAGCACCACGATCAACGCGGCGGTGACCAATCCGGGGGCCTCGACCACCGCCTCGAAAACCTCGATCACCCTTAACATGGGCGGCGACGGCGGCGACGGCGGCTCGAGTGGGAACGTCAGCGTGTTAAACCAGGGGACGATTGAAACCTTGGGCGATAGTGCCAACGGCATCGTGGCGCTGTCCATCGGCGGCGGTGGCGGCATCGGCGGCATGGCCCTTACCGGCGCCGTCACGTTGAGCGCGAGCACGAGCTCCAACGCCGTTTCGATTGCCCTGGGCGGCAACGGTGGAAGCGGGGGCCAGGCGTCCGGCAATATCACGGTGACCAACAGCGGCAGCATCATCACTTACGGCAACAACTCGGACGGTATCTTTGCCGAGAGTATCGGTGGCGGCGGCGGCAACGCCGGCTTTGCCGCCAGCCTGTCCAATAATCTTTTCACCAATCCGTTTTCACTCCAGTCAATCTATTCGAATCTTGCCCTTGGCGGCGTCGGCGGGAGCGGCGGAAACAGCGGCAATGTGACGGTCCTCAACAGCGGTTCGATTACCGTGTACGGGAACAATTCGTACGGAATTTACGCCGAGTCCATTTCCGGCGGCGGCGGCACGGCGGCCTACTCAATCTCGGCTCCGGCGGCGATGGCCGCCGACGCGCTTTTTGCCACGTTCCTCGGGGGCGGCTCCACGGGCACGGCCGGCACCGTCACCATCGACTCGACCGGCAGTATCACGATGTCTGGCCAGGGCGACATAGCCCAGTATGGGCAGTCGGTCAATGGCGGTGGCGGCAACGTGAGCACGTACATGGATTACAGCAGCCAGGCGGTTGATCTCGATAACGATAGCAATGAATTGCCCTCGGACGACAGTTTCCTGGTAAGCGCGGAAGCGTTTGTCAGGAACGATCTGGACTTGGGCAGCGACCCGCCGATCGGTGATGCGGGTACAAATGTCTCCGTCACGACTACCGGCGATGTGCTCATGACCGGATATCAGTCGATAGGCTCGCTCTACCAGTCGATCGGCGGCGGCGGCGGCCACCTCCTCAATAATACCGTGGTCGATACAGCGGGCGTGGTCGACGACTCAATTGTTCTGGGTGAGGTTCCGGCTGTACCCGCCACGAGTAACGTCGTGGAGGGCAATGACGGAGGCACGGTCACTGTCACCAATGTTGGAAACATCACCATGACCAGCAACGATTCCCCCTGGGCCGTGATCCAATCCATCGGCGGTGGCGGCGGCGATCTGCTGGATAACGTCTCCGTTGTGACAGATAGCAACATTAACTCCACCAATACGCCCCTTACGGCCTTGGTGACGGTGGGTGCGGCCGCCGGTCTGGGCAACAATGGCAGCGCCGTCACCTTCAATTATACGGGCACCATCGTCACTCTCGGCGACCGTTCCTATGGGCTGCTCGCTCAAAGCATCGGAGCCGGCGGAGGCGTGGCGGACGTCACGGGCTTCGATACCGTCCAGGTCGATATCGGCGGCCAGAACGGGGTCTCGGGGAATGGCGGCAGTATCACGGGGACAAATACGGGCAACATCGAGACGATGGGAGCGGAGTCCGATGGCGTCATCCTTCAGTCGATTGGCGGCGGCGGCGGCCTCGTCCTGACCGATCTTGCCTCAGGCGCCACGTACACGACCAATTCTGATAATAGCGGCAACGGCGGCAATATCAGTTTCACACAAACAGGCGATATTTTCGTTACGGGAACGAACTCTATTGGCATCCTGGCGCAAAGCCTCGGCGGTGGCGGCGGCGCCGTGGACCGTAATTTTTTCGGTACCGCGGGCGGCACAGGCACGTCGGGTACGATACAAATCACCGTTGACGGCAGCATCGTGGCGGATGGGCCGAGTGGAATCGGCATTTTTGCCCAATCCCAGGGCTCCAGTGGCCAGGGCGCCATCACCCTCCTGCTGACCTCCACCAACTATATCTATTTCGGGGCGGGTGGTGTGGGTGTGGATATGTCGGGTGGCACGACGAATACCTTCACGAACGATGGAGAGGTGGGCGGAGTCGATGGTGTGCAGGGCATGGCTGTTGCCGGCGATACGGGTGACAATGCCGTGCTCAACTACGGTGAGATCATTGGTTCAGCGAACCTTGGAACGGGCACCGGCACCTTCAATAACGAAGCCGGCGCCGTGCTTCAGTCGGGGCCCGTCATTAATCTTTCCTCTGCTGGTACCTTCTACAACGCGGGGACGATTTTACCCGGCGGTTTCGGCAATTTCCTATCCACCGCGGTGACGGGCAACTACGTCCAGACGGGCAACGCGATTTGGTATTTTGACATTGGCAGCACGCCTTCCTTTACCTCCGACGAGTGGCAGATTTCCGGCACGGCAAATCTCGGCACCACCAATAATTATACGAACACGATCAATCTCAATCAATTGACCGGTGTGCCGAGCACGACGGGCAGCTACACGCTGATCACGGCCGCGAGCGGGCTGAACACCGGTTCGTTCCAGTTTGGTACCATGACCGGATTTACCATGCCCATCGGCTTGACCTACACGTTGTCGAACTCGAGTAGCAATGAACTCCTTGTTCTCAGCCCCTCTTCGGGCCCATTTTACTGGGAGGGAGCGGTGAGCAATGTCTGGAATACCGATTTTGTGAATGGCCAGACCAACTGGATCAGCGGTGCAACGAACACCGGCACCAACTATATTTTCGGTACACCCGGCGTGGCCGACGATGTCTACTTCGCAAGCTCCAATCCGCTGAGCACGAACACGGTCATACTTGGCGCGGACTTCATCGTCAACAGCTTGAACGTCGTCGGTAATACAATGCCCGTGACCATCGATGGCACCAATACGCTGACCATCGCCGCGGCTGAGGGCAACGGCATCACCTTGGATCCCAACGCGCCGGCCACCACCATCAATGTCGATCTCATCCTGGCCGGCAACCAGTCGTGGACCAACAACAGCACAAGCCTTTTGGATATCAACGGTCCCACGGTCACAAGCACGAGCAACCAAAACCTGACCGTGGCGGGTCCGGGCAACACCGATATCTACTCCCAAATTGCAACCGGCAGCGGCTCATTGACCAAGACTGGCGCCGGAACGCTGATCCTTTACAGCACCTCCAACACTTACACGGGCGGAACATTCATCCAGGGCGGCTTCCTCGCCGTGGACACGGCCCAGGCGCTCGGACTCGGCAATGTCACCAATACGGGTGGTACCCTCGAAACAACGGAAACTTTGGGTGGCGTCGCCCGGACGATCTACGTGGCGGCTAATTTCACGCAAACAACGGGTGGCACCTTGCTCTTGCAGGTGGTCAGCTCGCCATCGGCCTCTCCGTCACTCAGCACAGGTACTCCCGGAACGAATTATGAAAATCTCGTGTCGACGGACAATGCCACCCTCGGTGGAACGTTGGACCTGAATTTTGCTCCGGCGGCGGTACCGACACCGGGACAACGTTATGTGGTCGTGACCGCGGGTAACCCGCTGACGGGTAATTTTATCGTGCAGACCACGACCAACCTGCCAACTCCCTTCTTCACGGTCACAACCGATAATGACACTTTTGGCGGAAGCCAGCCGGCCAATAGCGCCATCGTCACCCTGATGAAGCCTTTCACCTCTTTCACCGGTTTGAACTCGAACCAGTTGAGCGTCGCCCAGAGCATCGACAATGATCTCAATAATCTCAACAACAGCGGCGCGCTGGCCTATCCGGCCGGCAATGCGGCCGACTTCTTTAACAGCATTATAACAGCGCTGAACTCCGCCTTGCTGACGAATGGCATGCTGGCGACAAGCCTGGATCAGCTTTCTCCCGAGCGGCTTGAGCTCTTGCGCAACGTCTCCATTGAAAATTTCTCCTTTTTCTCCCAGCAGTTGGATGATCACCTGGCCAATCTGCGCGATGGCTTCACGGGACTCGACACGACGGGCTTGACGTATAGTGACTCCGCACTGGGTTCCAGCCTGTCGTCGATTGAGGATCACCTGCTCGCATGGCAACCCGTGGCAACTCCGGGCCTGCTCAGTGATACGCCCGATCCCATTCTCGCCGGCGTCGTGATGGCGAACGCCCAGGCGCCGGACGACGACCGGCGCTGGAGCGCCTTCATCAACGGCACCGTGATGCTGGCTGATTTCAATTCTAACGCCGACGAGCCCTACTCCAACTATACCACCGGCGGCGTGACCCTGGGTGCGGACTATCGGCTCGACAAAAATTGGGTCGTGGGCGCGCTCTTCGGTTACTCCCACACGGATGCTTCCCTCGACGAAGAGGGAAGCACCGCGACCATCGATACCTACTCGCCCGGAATTTACGCGGCCTATATGGACAACGGCTGGTACGCAAACGGGCTTTTCAACTACGGCTACAACTCCTACACGGAAAATCGCGACATCGAGCTTCCCGGCTTTGATCGCATCGCCAACGGTTCTCCGCAGGGCAATCAATACTCGGGTTCTCTCGACGGCGGTTACGAATTTCACGCCGGCAACTGGACAATCGGACCGAGCGCGGGCCTCGACTATGTCCACCTCGACATCAATAATTTCAGCGAAACAGGCGCGGGCGCGGCGGACCTGAATATCCAGAAACAAGTGGCCGATTCACTGCAAAGCCAGATCGGCTTCAACACCCGCTTGACCTCAAAATGCCTCTCCACCAAAATCACTTATCATTTCAGCGCGTACTGGCAGCACCAATACATGGCCAACAACGTCGGCATCACCTCCAGCTTGGAGATACCGGACACCACGCCGTTCACGGTGCAGAGTCCCGGCCCTGATCGCGACTCGGCTCTGCTTGACACCGGCTTGGATGCGCAGGTGTTCAGAAATCTCGACCTGTTCTTTGATTACCAGGCCAATGTCGGCCAGAGCGATTTCTTCGAGCAATCCTTCCAGGGCGGCGTGAAGGTTGAATTCTAAACGTTTCTAAAACGGTGGCGGGCCGAATCCTCCGGGACCGGGAGGACCACCACCGGGTGGAGGTCTGTTCAAGAAAGGAAGTGGCCCGCTGCCGGGCGCGCGTGTCGGATGGCGCTCGAAATTGCTCGACTCGATTTTGCCCATGTAGCCGCCGATGATGTAGGGAAATTTCCCGGGCGTGACGTGGTAATGCCAGCCGCGCACATCGTCGAAGCAGGCGTTGAAGGCGTTGAGCGGATTGGTCGTCGAGTCCCTGGCCATCACTCCGGCGGACTGGTAGGGGCCGTAAATTGGGAAGCCGTCGAAGGCGAAACCGATGACCTGCGACGGGGCGTCGCCCTTGTCGACGAAGGGTGTGTTCACGCAGACCGGATACTTGTGGTAGTGGTAGCGGTTGTCGGGGCTGGGATGCCCGCAGCAACGGTCCATGATGTTGGAGGCATCCTGCATGCCCGCGTCGAAGGGATTGTAGAAAACGACGCCGTTGACGGCCACGCCGATGGCGCCCATGGGCAGCGCATAGTTGCGGTCGTTCGCATCCATGGCCTTGGCGTCGGGATTGAGGACCGGTTCGAGCGGCAGGCGATAGGTTTTGTCGAGTTCCTGGATGTAACTCGGGTTGTAACCCTGGGTGCCAAAGGTGTCGGGAAATTTGGCGGTGGGATGGTTCGGCAGATTTTTCGCCCTGATGGTGAGAAAGCCGTCGCCCTTGAAAATGAGGACGACATTGTCGGGTACGAACCTGTCCTGGGTGACGATGTTGCCCTGTTCGTCCTTGTAACCGGCGCGGAGCCAGGCGGTCATGTTGTTGAGGAAGGGATTGATGTAGCGGTCGCTTTTATAAAAGAGCCGGTCGGCGTTTTCCTCCGTGACGGTCAGCGGAGCGGAGGTTGATTCTCCTGGTAGCGGCTCGTAGTACCAGCGGCCGCCGAGGGAGACGAGCTTGCTTTCGTCAACATCCCGGGGTGGAGAGGCCATGTGCGCGTTGGCGGGATCGACGCTGCCGTTGAGCGAGGCTTGGCGTTGCACGAGGGAAAAATCGCCGATCAGGAAGGAGGATTCACGGTCGCCGGTCGCCGCGCCACTGGCGTAGTCGACCGTGATCTTGATCGTGTCGACCTGGGGAAAGGGGATGAGTTCCTCCAATTCGTAGCTGCGCCAGACGGCGCCGCCGCCCCTGCCGTAGTCGCCGTTGACGGTCAGGGCGGCGCGGTCCTTTTCGACCTCGCGGTAGATGGTGCGGGTTGCCCCGTCGAGATACTCCGTGCCGTCTTTCGCATAAAATTCAACCTTCATTTCGAGGTCGTCGCCGGTTACTTCAAAACCGTTCTCGGGCAGCCCGCGAAAGCGAAATGTCACCCAGCGCCCTTTCGACTGTTCGATGTGGCGGACCATCTGGCTGACGCTGCCGCCTCCTGCGGCATTACCGGGAAAAGCAATGCCGTGCGGCGCGATTTCATCTTCACGGCCGACTTTCCGCCAGACAGCCGCCCCGGTGAGGTCGTAGCCCGTGGGAGTTTGCGTACCGGGCTCGATTTCCTCGAAGTCGGGATTTTGAACGAGATTAACCAAGCGGGCCTGGCTGAAAGTCGGGAAGACAATCAAACAACCGAAAAAAGAGGCAAGAAGAAGATGCTTCACGATTCCGTTTAGCTGAGCTGAAGGGAGGATACCGATTTTTCCCCTTGGAGAACGAGCGTTGATTCGGTGATTTGGGATGGGATGACCGGATCGATCAATTCGGCGGTCAGTTTGGAATCGTCCCACAACCGGGCCTCGACACGCTGGATGCCGAATCTTGACGCGAGGGTTGCAACGATCTGGCGCGGCGCTGCGCCTGGGACGCGCCCGCCTGCTTCGGATTCGAGGCGGCAGTGAATTTCGAAGCTCTGTTTGCCGGCCTGCATCGAATAACGATAGGAAAGGAGGCCGGGACCGAGGAAGGGATCGAGGACGTCGTGTAATTTGCGCAGGGCGCGGACATAAAAGGGCGCGGCGCTGACGTGGTCCTCCCAGGTGATGCCGGGGTCGGCGATGCAGGGTACGCGGGCGAGTCCCGCCGCGATCAGGGCCAGGACGCTGTCGCCGGGGCCTTCGTAATCGACGGTGTAAAGAACGTTGTGGGAAAGGAAGGCGAAGAGCTGGGCCTGATGGCGGCGGGAGCGGAGACGGAAACGGCCCGCGTCGTCGAAATCGAGCAGGACGGTTTCCTCGTGCGAAGCGCCGTTATCGGAGGTGATGCGATAGCGGTATTCGCCCGGCAACCAGTTGCAGAAGAGGGCGTGAAGCGCGGGCAGCGGCGTGGGGAAGGAGAGACGCGCGCCTTCTGACGGCAGGGCGGAGGTGACATATTTTTGCGGAACGCCTTCGCCGTTCGATTCTACGAAATTGTTGAGGCAGAAAGGGCGGGTGGAGGCGCCGGGATAGGCGGCATCCTGGACCTGGAGATGAAGATGCGGGAGCGGGGAGCGGCCGGAATTTCCGCAGCGGCCGACGGGTTGCCCGCAGACCAGGCGCTGCCCGGCGCAGACGAGCGTGGAGCCCTGGCGCAGATGGGCGAGAAGAACGTAATAGCCGTGGTCGGCGTAGATCACGACGTAATTGCCCCAGTTTTCCTCGGGATTATTGGCGCCTGGCGCGTTGTCCGCAACATGGGAGACGACTGCGGCGACGGTACCGGCGCACGGAGCGAGGACAACCTTGTCGAAAGAGTGGTATTGCTCGAGAGTCTCGCCGTTGCCGAGCCAGCGGTGGCCCTTGGTGATGGCTTCGAGGTCGAGGGCCCAGTTCCAGGGCGCGCGATGGGTGAGCGTCCCGTTGCTTCCCTGGGTGACGACACATTCGTCCTTGAAGGGCAGGTTGAGCGCGGGGACGTGAAAATCGGGGAAGCGGGCGGCGTTGAGGACGACGAAACGTCCTGCGGTCTCGGGGAGCATGCCCGGCGCGGGCGAAGGAAGCAGGCCGGCGGTCGTGCTGCGCTGTCTCAGGGCGTAGACAAGGGCGAGAACGACAAGATTGTAAGGCAGCGCGCTGGCGGGCAGTCCGAAGTAACGAAGGGCCGAAGCGAGGGCGAGCGCGATGAGTGCGCAGAGAAAAGCGCCGATCAGGGCCAGGAGCAGGCTCATCCGCGAAGGCGCGAAGTAGGCCGTACCAAGCGCAATGCCGCAGAGGAGAAAGTTAAAGCCGCACCAGATCGCACCTTCCTGGCCGAACGAGAACCCAAGCAGGCTCATCGTGCCGACGCCGACGGCGAAAGAGGCGGTGGCGAGAAGGGCGGCGAGCGGCGAGGTGAGGACCAACGCGAGATAGACAAGAATGCCGGGCAGGACACGCGGCTCGAAAAGCATCGCGCCGAAGGTCTGGAAGAAGGATTGCCAGAAGGCGGGCAGAAAATCGAAATCGAGCCAGGAGGAAGTGCCGTTGACGGGAAGCGTCGCAGGGCCGGCGATGGCAAAGGCGAGAAAATAGAGGACATAGGCAAACGTAACGGCGGGCAGGCTCTGGGCCGAGAGGCCGAATTGCCGGCTGAACCAATGCTGGAGGGCGACGGCGTTAAAAAGTCCCCCGAGCACCGCCGCGAACCAAAGCATAACAAACACCGGGACCGAAAAGGCGTAGGAACGGTCCAGCAGGCCGAGCGTCAGGCAGACCAGGAGCGGATTGAAAAGAAGGTAGCCGTTGCGGATTTGCGCGCGGTCGAAGCCCAGGGCAAAGGCGATGAGGCCGGCGGCGATTACGCCCATAAGACCGGAAAGACCGATGCCGGGCGCCAGCATGCTCACGGCAAGCAGGAGCCAGCCGAGGCGAATGTCGGGCGAAAAGAAGAGGATTGCGTAGGCGCGGGGAATGCCCCGGACGAGGCATTCATAGGGCGTGCGCGCGGGTGTGGAGTCGTGGTCGGGGATGGAGATCATGGCTGTTTCCTTCCGTTAAGAACTGGGGGCTGGAGTCGGCGAAAGAGACGGGTTGCGCTGCTGCCATGCTTGATTTTTTTCCGGAGAGGTTGTTTCCGGACAAGATGGCCGGGAATTTCCTCGAGTTCCTGGATGTAGTCGAGATTTTCGCGCCGGCGAATGACGTGGACTTGGCCGCCGGGGGCGATCATGACGATGGCGGGCCGGTACGCGATGAATTGCATCGACTGGGTGATGTTGTACGCGCCGACGGGGTGGAGGACGACGTGGTCTCCGGTGGTGAGACCGGGCAGTGGTGCTTCCTCGCGCACGACGTCGATGTTCATGCAAAGGCAGCCATAGACGGTGGTCGGCACGGGCGAGTCGGTGCAGGCGCGGGCGGGCAGGATCGTGGGCTGATACCAGGCCGTGGTGTAAAGAAGGTTCACCCCGGCGTCGATGACGAGGGCGGGGCGGTCGCTTTCCCGGGCGGTCGCGCCGCCATGGGCAACCATGCCTTTACCATAGGCGGCGAGGACACCGGCGAGCGGCTGGGCGGGCGGCATCGGGCGGTGCTTGACGGCAACGACGGTGGAAATGAGGTAGCCGGCTTCGTCGACCAGCGCGCGGCCGGTTTCGAGGTAGAGGCGGGGGAGAAGCCGTCCGGCGGGCCATACCTGGGTGATGGTGTCGCAGATGGCCTCGGCGTAGCGGTCGAACCCGGGCGTGGCCTGTTCCGGGGGAAGATACTGATGATGAAGCCGCGCGCGCGAGGCGAAGCCGCCGCCGAGGTTGAGATAGCGGATGGGGCCGGCGCCGAGTTTTTCCGCGGCAAGCGCGAGACGCACGAGCACCTCCGCCGATTTGCGGTAGGCGCCGGGCTCGAGGATGAAAGTGCCGATGTGGGCGTGGAAACCCTGGAGCCGGAGGCCGGGCATCTGCATCAACCGGCGGACGATGCGCAACGCCTCGCCGTTGTCGGCGTTGAAGCCGAACTTCGACCAGACGGCATGGGTGCCCGTGTCGAGATGGACGCGGAGGGCGACGGCGACCGGTTCCGGACGGCGGGCGGCGATTTCGCCGAGAAGGAGGAGTTCGTCGAGGTTGTCGACCTGGATCATGGCGTCTTCTTCGACCGCGCGCTCGAGGATGGCGCGGCCCTTGCAGGGGCCGTTAAAGATGATGTCGCGGCCCGGGACGCCGTTGCCGCGGGCCTTTTCATATTCAAATTCGGAGACGACCTCGGCGATTGCGCCCTCCTCGTGGAAGACGCGGCAGATGGCATTGAGATAATTGGTCTTGTAGGACCAGGCAAAGCGGACGTCGGGGTAGCGGCGCTCAAAGACGCGGCGGGCCTCGCGAATTTTTTCCCGCAAAGCCGTTTCGGAAAAGACGAAGAGCGGGCTGCCATGATCGCGCGCGAGACGCTCGACGGGAACGCCGTCGATTTCCGCGCAACGGGGCGCGGAGCCGAGACGGAATGGGTTGCATGGTTCGGCGTGGAGGCGCCGGATGGTGGGCGGGGTGTACGATTTCATGCGCGGGTTTTGGCGGGGACTGGGACGGTTTCGTCGAGAAGACCGTCGCGTAGAAGGTTGGCGTAACGGTTGATGTCGCCGACGACTTCGATCTGGTGGCGAAGATAGAAATGGCCGGGTGCGCAATCGGGCACGTGACGGAGCGGGCGGCCCCGCCGGAGTATCTCGACGAGGGCGACCGGAAAATTGGCCCCAATCATGGAGGGAAAATCGACCCAGGCTGGAAAGCGGGGATTGATCTCGATGAGGACAAACTCGCCGGTTGATTCTTCGCGGATGAGTTCGATTTCGAAGGGCCCGGGCCATTTGAGTTTGCGGATGAGCCGCGCGCAGAGAGCGGAAAGATGCGGATCGGCGACGGTGATGCCGCCGAGTCCCTTGCCTTTGTCGCTCAAGTGAGTTTTGCGGATGGCGCAATGGCCGAGAAGCCCGCCGCGGCCGTTGCCAAGGCCGAGGACGTTAAACTCGGTGCCGGAAACGCCCTGCTGGAGGATGACCGGGCCGCCCCATTCGGAGAGAAGATGGCCGGCGGCGGCGGCAAGCTGCGCCGGGGTGTGGACGATGCGCGCGTCGTAGTAGGGGCCCTTGATGAAGAGAGGGTAGCCGAGCGCGGCGGCGGCGCGGGTGGCGCCCGCAACGTCGGAAGCGACGCGGGTTTCCGGAACGGTGATGCGGCAGGCTGCGGCAAGCGCGGGCAGGTGTTGTTTGGCGCGGCGCTTAAGGGTCTCTACGCTTGGAAGGCTGACATTGATGCCGCGGCGGAGAAATTCGTCTGCAAAATGGACGTAGACTTCGATTTCGGCGTCAAGGGTGGGGATAAAGAGCTCGAAAGGACTCTGTTGGCGGATGGTGTCGACACGCGGGAGGAACGCGGCGGCCCCGGCACTGGGATAAGGGATGAGATGAACGTCGTCGGGACCGTACTCGGCGTAGATGCCGCTTTCCATGACATCGTATACGAGGCCTGTGATGCGGCAGTCGGGGAAGGCGCGGCGCAGGCTGCGGATGATGCCTGCGCCGGGCTGCGGATTGTCGCCCCGATGGAGTCCGCTGACAGCGATATGGAGAGAGGCAGGTTTCACGCGGAGCCCTCCAGCCATTTCATCTGTTCGAGGGTGGCGAGGAAAACGTCCAAGTCGCGGCGGGCGGTGGCTTCGTCAACGTTGTATTCATCGAGAAGAAAACGGAGAAGGCCGTCCTCGTCCTCGCCTCGTTGCAGGAGGCGGAGGAGTTGGAGCGCGGGACCGGTCAGGCGGTAGGTTTCACCCGTGGCGGGATCGAGGGCAATACCGTGGTCGTTGAGGACGAGTTTTTCGAGCGTGGTCTTCATGGCGTTTGTGTGGTTTTGCCCTGGCACAAGTCGAGTCCCTGCCGGGCGTAGGAATAGGAGGGATTGACGGCGAGGAGCGCCTGGAAATCGGCAGCGGCGCTTTTGAGATCGCCGAGATAGTAGAGCGACCAGGCTTCGCCGCTGATTGCGTCAAGGTCGTCGGGGTAGTAAGTGAGGACGCGGCGATAGCCGGAGAGGGCCTGTTGGTAATTCTTGGCCGAGAACTGCTGCCAGGCGCCGGCCATTTGCGCGCGGTAGTTAAGCGGATCGGCGCGCAGCACGTCCTGGACTGCTTTGTTGACGGCGGCGGCATCGCCCCGCGCCTGTGCGACATTGAGCAAGCCGAGAAGCGGGTTGATGGCTGAGGGCTGGAGTCGTTCCGCGTCGGTGTAGTCGTTATCGGCGGACGCATAGTCCTTTTTCAAGTAGTGGAGCCATCCGGCACGGAGACTGGCGAGGAAGGGATTGCCACCGGCTTGCCGCCACGCGGCGAGTTGCGTCAGCGCCGTGTCGTAATCCTGGGAGGTCTCGGCGGTAAGCGAGGCCTGCCAGTAACCGGCGAGGCCGGTCGCGGCGTTGTCGGGTTTGGTTTGGGAGCGAACAAGTCCGCCAGCGAAGGCAAGAAGGAGGATAAGAAGAGCGGGGAGGCGTCTCATAAGAAATTTCCGGTTTGATTTCTGGGATAAACCTAATTCCGGACTGTTAAGTCCAAATGTGGGCGAAAGCGGATTTATGTTAAGGAAAGGTAAATTTCACAGACGCTTTCGGACGGAAATGATAGCTTCGGCGTTGAGTAACCCGTTACCCATGAATCCATCGAAAGGCGAGCCGTCCGCACCGTCAGCTTCCGGCACACGCCGTGTGCTGCTGGTGGACGACGACAAAAAACTCTGCCGGTTGCTGGCGGAGTACCTGAAACCGCTCGGCTACGCGATTGTGGCGGCACACAACGGCCCGGACGGCGTTGAGCGGGCGCTGACGGAATCGTGGCACGCCGTGATTCTCGATGTGATGTTGCCGGGGATGGACGGGATCGAGGTGTTGAGGCGAATTCGTGTGTCGTCCGACGTGCCCGTGCTGATGTTGACGGCACGAGGCGAGGAGACCGACCGGATCGTGGGACTGGAAATCGGCGCGGACGATTATCTGCCGAAGACGTTTTCCAGCCGGGAATTGCTGGCGCGACTGCGCTCGGTCACACGGCGATCCTACCGGGCGCCATCCATTCAACCGGTGAGCGATGCCGACATCGTTGTCGGGAAATTACGGGTGGTGCCTTCGGCGCGGGGTGCATTTCTGGACGAAGTCCCACTCGGGTTGACGCCGGTCGAATACGACCTGCTGTTATGCCTGGCTCGATCGTGCGGTCGGGTGAAGACGCGCGACCAGTTGTTGGAAGAAATCCGGGAGCGGGATTACGAGGTATTCGACCGAAGCATCGATGTGCACATCTCGGCATTGCGTAAAAAACTTGGCGACGATGCAAAAAATCCGCGCTTTATCCGCACGTTCCGTTCGGCTGGCTACATGCTGATTCATCCGGAGTCGCCTTGAAGGCCCATTTTCCGCTTTTTCTGCGCATCCTGTGCTGGTTTTTTCTGAACCTGCTGATCTTGATCGCAGGCTTGGCGATAATGGTGCATGTGCAATTTGGTTCGTTGCGCAACTGGCTGCTGCCCGAGTCAGCCCAGATGCAGATTCAGGCCATGACGCAGGCCCTGACCGAGGACATGTCGCGTTCGGACCGTGGCGAGTGGAAGGTGGAGTTGGCGCGATTAAGCGCGGCTTACAAAATGAATTTTGCGCTGTTCGACCGGAACGGCCATTGGGTGACGGGGGTGGACCTCAATCCTCCGCCGGAAGTACGGCAAGCGATGACTTATGCGAATCAACGGTTGCCGTCCCCGCCTGCGCAACCGGTGCCGGGCATGCCGCCGCCGCCTTGGCAGGGGCCGGGCCAGGGTCTTGGTCCGCCTCCGGAACAGCCGCCGTTGCCGAATGCAGGGCCGCAGGCG
Organism: Methylacidiphilales bacterium; assembly: GCA_021272315.1. Classification (GTDB taxonomy): domain Bacteria; phylum Verrucomicrobiota; class Verrucomicrobiia; order Methylacidiphilales; family UBA1321; genus JABDGH01. The sequence goes on from JAJSLI010000036.1 coordinate 37,558, forward strand.
AACCGCGGCTTGGGCGAACCTCCACCAGGAAACATTCCCGATTTTCCGAAGAGCGTGCTGAAGACGGAACATCCTTCTGCCTTTTGGTTGCTGGTGCGCTTACCTCCCGAACGATTACCGTGGCCGGACTTGGTGCCCATGACGCTGGTGGGGCAGACGCCGTCGCTGGGAATCAGTCCACTCCTGTTCAATCCGACGCCGTGGCTGGGGGTGGCGGGGGTGGTGATTCTCTTTTCGATTCTCTTCTGGTTTCCGCTGGCGCGAAACCTGACCCAATCGATCACAAAAATGACGCGGGCGACGGAGTCGATCGCGGAGGGGCGTTTTGACATCCAGTTGCAGGAGACGCGGCGGGATGAGCTGGGACGGCTCAGTCACGCCATCAACCGCATGACGGCGCGGCTGAAGGATTACGTCACGGGGCAGAAGCGGTTCCTGGGCGACGCGGCGCATGAAATTTGCTCGCCACTGGCGCGGATGGAGATCGCCTTGGGCATTCTGGAAGAGAAATGCGATGAAGCGACACGGTACTGCGTGCGGGACGTGCGCGAAGAAGTTACGCACCTGCAACAGATCGCCAACGAACTGCTGAATTTCTCAAAGGCTTCTCTGGGGGAAAGTCATGTGAAGCTGGGGTCGGTAAACGTGGCGGAAGTAGCGGCCGCGGCGATCAGGCTGGAAAAGAATGACGTGGAGGCACTGGAAGTGGAGATTCCCCAAGAGCTCAACGTGCTGGCCGATGCGGAACTGCTTCGCCGCGCACTGGCAAACCTGTTGCGCAACGCCGTGCGTTACGCGGGCAATGCGGGAACGATTACGTTGAGCGCCTGGCATGAGGGCGTTTACGTGATCATCCTGATTGCTGACCACGGGCCGGGAGTGCCCGCGGGCGAAATCGACAAGCTGTTTAATCCGTTTTACCGGGTAGATCCTTCGCGCACGTCGGAAACAGGAGGTGTGGGGTTGGGTTTGGCTATCGTCAAGAGCTGTGTCGAAGCCTGCGGAGGTGTTGTCAGTGCCGCGAACCGTGTCCCAAACGGCTTGGAAATTCGCATTCGACTTAACAGCGTGGAATAATTCGCAGTGAATAAGTCAGACAGGAAGAAGCAAGCCTGGACAAGACGGTCGAAACTCGTGCATGGTGCGCGGTACAGGGTTCGAACCTGTGACCCCTACAGTGTCAATGTAGTGCTCTACCACTGAGCTAACCGCGCTGAAAAAAAAGCATACGCGGGGCGACGTATGAACCAGCAAGAATGCGCGGGATGGAGTGCGGCAGCAAGATTTTTTGCAGCGTTTAAGAAGCTGCTACGAAAAAAACTTTACGCCTGCGCCTGAACAATCACGGCCGTGCCGTAGCAGAGCACTTCGGTGATGCCGGGCATCAGTTCAGTGGCGTCATAGCGGACCCCGATGATGCCGTTGGCGCCGAGGGCGGCGGCATGCTCGGCCATCTGGTTGTAGGCGTCCATGCGGGCGCGTTCGCAGAGGTCGGTATAAATCGTGATGTTGCCGCCGAATATCGACTGGATCGATGCGCCAAAATTTCCGACAACGGAACGGGAGCGCACGACGATGCCGCGCACCAGACCAAGCGTGCCGGCAATTTTGTAGCCGGGCAGATCAAAAGCGGTGGTGATGAAGCGGTGGTCCATAGTTGGGATTCCTCAGGTGGTGTGATGGCGTCGTTTGACTTTGATTTGAGCAAGGGACCGCGCCAGGGCGGCCTGTGTCGCCTCCAGTTCCTCACCTTCCAGGGTGTTTGACTTAAGGAGTTCTTCGGCGCGCTTCACGGCAGTTTCCGCGGTCTTTTCGTCGATTTCCTTTTCGTTGACCGCGCCGTCGGTCAGGACCGAGACGTGGTAGGCGGTCACCTCGGCGAAACCCTCGCCGATGGCCAGGGCTTCGGTCTTGCCGTTCCGTGTGATAAGCAATTCGCCAGCATTGAGCGCGGTGACGAGGACCTCGTGTTGGGGCAGGATATCCATCTCGCCTTCCACTCCTGGCAAATGGACGATCTCGACGTCGCCTTCGAAGGCTTTGCCTTCGGGCGTGACGATTTCGAGCTTGAGCGTGGCCATGGCAAAAAAATCAGGCTTTGATCGTGTCGATATTGCCCTTCATATAGAAATTGCTCTCGGGCACGTCGTCATGCTTGCCATCGAGAATTTCCCTGAAGCCCTGCACGGTGTCGCGGACGGAAACGTAGACGCCGGCCGTGCCGGTGAAGACTTCCGCGACGTGGAACGGCTGGCTGAGAAACCGCTGAATCTTGCGGGCGCGATAGACAAGAACCTTGTCGTCGGCGGAGAGTTCGTCCATGCCGAGGATATTGATGATGTCCTGCAAATCCTTATAACGCTGAAGCACTTTCTGCACTCCGCGCGCGACCTGGTAATGCTCCTCGCCGACCACCTCGGGCGCGAGGGCCTTTGAGGTCGAGGCGAGGGGATCAACGGCGGGGTAGATGCCGAGTTCCGCGATCGAACGCTCGAGCACAATGGTTGAATCGAGGTGCGCAAACGTGTTGGCCGGGGCCGGATCGGTCAGATCGTCCGCTGGGACGTAGACCGCCTGAAACGAGGTGATGGAACCGTTCTTGGTCGAGGTGATCCGTTCCTGGAGATCACCCATTTCGGAGGAGAGGGTCGGCTGGTAACCGACCGCGCTCGGGGTGCGGCCCAGCAACGCCGAAACTTCCGAACCGGCCTGGGAAAAACGGAAGATGTTGTCGATGAAAAGAAGCACATCCTGGTTCTTCTCGTCGCGGAAATACTCGGCCATGGCGAGACCACTCAGCGCGACGCGCATGCGGGCGCCGGGCGGTTCATTCATCTGGCCGTAGACCAGCGCCACCTTCGACTTGGAGAGGTCATCCTGGTCGATGACTTTCGACTCGGACATTTCATGGTAAAGATCGTTGCCTTCACGGGTGCGCTCGCCGACGCCGGCAAAAACAGAATAGCCGCCGTGCCCCTTGGCGATGTTGTTGATCAACTCCATGATGACGACGGTCTTGCCCACGCCGGCGCCGCCGAAAGCGCCGACCTTACCGCCCTTGGTGAAGGGACAGATCAGGTCGATAACCTTGATGCCGGTTTCCAGGACTTCGGAGCGGGTATCCTGGTCGAGAAGCGTTGGGGCCGGACGGTGAATCGGGTAACGCTTGGTGAACTTGACCGGTCCTTTTTCATCGGTCGGCTCGCCGAGCACGTTAAAGATGCGGCCCAAAACGCCTTCGCCCACCGGGACCGATATCGGCGCGCCTGTATCGCGGACTTCGTAGCCTCGCTTGAGACCTTCTGCCGAGGACATGGCCACGGCGCGAACCCAGCCCTCCCCGAGGTGCTGCTGTACTTCGAGGGTGATTATAACGGGCTTGCCTTGGAGGGTGTGTTCGACGGTGAGAGCGTTGTTGAGTTCGGGAAGATGACCTTCGGGAAATTCGACATCGACGACCGGTCCGATGACTTGAGTGATTTTACCGACGTTGACGGTGGGGGAGGCGGCAGCAACCATAATGTGTTCTTGATGATTTTTTTGACTGAAATGGTGGAGAAAATTGAAGTATAGGGGGCGAAAGGGAGAATCTGCGAGCAAAAGCTCGCCTCTTGGTCTTAGTGATTGGTCGGGGTTGGGTCAGGGGGCGGTTCAAGGCTGGGGGCGGTGGAAGGCGACTGGTTACCCGGGCTGGCTTGGATCGGGCCCGAAGGCGTGTCGGCGGTTGGTGTTTGAGATGGGGCCGGAGTTTGTGCGCTTTCGGCGGGTTGGTTGGTTGGGGCTGAGGGGATCGTAGGCTGGGGAGTCGGTTGATGGGCAACTGTGGGAGCAGGCGTCGGTGCGGTCTGGAACGGACGGTCAAGATGAACGCGGTTCATGTCGACGACATTGAGGATGTGGTTCGCCGGGCCGGGCTGAATCAGAAGCATGAGGTGGTAGGGGCCGGGTTCGCCACGCGGCTTGGCTTGGAACATGTAAGGGGGCTGTGGAGCGCGATCGTCGGTGCCGGGATATTTGGCGGTGCCGGTGTCCTTGACCTTGAAATGGGTTTCGACGTATTCGAGCAGGCCGGGCTGCAGGCGCAGAATCGGCTTGGCGTCGTCGTCGAAATCGGGGTTGCGGTCCGCCCGCGCCGCCATCGGAAAGGTCAGCAGGCAAATCGTGGCCAGAAGGATAAGAAGTTTCATGCTTAGAAGGATGATCCGCTAACCCAAGGTTGCAGCGGCCGAGGCGATTTCGAGAATTTCGTTGGTGATGCTGGCTTGGCGGGCCTTGTTGTATTCGAGGGTTAAATCCTTAATCAACTGCTTGGCGTTGTCGGTCGCGTTTTTCATTGCGACCATCCGCGCGCTGTGTTCCGAAGCCCGGGACTCGAGGATTTTCTCGTAGAGTTCAAGATGAACATAGTAGGGAAGGAGCTTGCCGAGCAAAACGTCCGCGTCGGGTTCAAAGTTGTAGGGGAACTTTTCGGCGCTCTTTTTTTCCAGCCGGTCCGCTTTTTCGGTCTCGCCAAGGCCCCGGGCTGTTTCGAGCACGCCGGCGCCGATGGGGATGACCGGGTATCGGGTGGCGACTTGCGAAAGGGTGTTAACGAAACGGTTGTAGTAAATTTCGACCCGGTCGAACTGGTTCTCCTCGAACTTTTGCAGGATAAAGCGGCTGATCGTCTTGCTTTCGGCAAAGGTCGGGCTGTCCTTGAGCTCGAAATCGGCCAGAAGATTTTTCTTCATTCGGGCGAGGAGCTGGCGCCCCTTGCGTCCGACACTGATATAGACCTTGTCGGCGGCGTCCGCCTTGACGACATCGCGCAGAAGATTGGTGTTGAGCGGGCCGCAGAGTCCCTTTTCCGAGGTGATGACGACGACGGCGATCTTGCCGCTTTTCGTGCCGCCCTGAAGCAGGGGGTGGCTGATTTCATCCTTGCCGATGTTGGCGTAGAGATGGCTGGCGAGGTCGTCCAGGCTTGTGGCGTAGGGACGCAGGTTGAGTGCCGACTGCTGGGCGCGGCGCATCTTGGTTGCGGCGACCATTTGCATCGCCTTGGTGATCTGGGCGGTGTTCTTGACCGACTTGATGCGGCGGCGGATGTCGCGAAGGTTGGACATGGGGTGGAGCGGCGGCGGTCATGGATCGCCGCCAAGGATTTAGGCGTAAGTGTCGGCGAACTGCGCGATGGCGGATTTTAATTGCGCGGTGATGGCGTCATCAAAGGCCCCCTTGTCGCGAAGTTGAGCCAGCAACTTGTCCTGGCGGGTGGTGAGATAATCGGCGAGCTTGGCCTGGAAGTCCTTGACCTTGTCGATGGGGATTTTATCGAAGAAGCCGTTTTGGACGGCCCAGAGGATGGAGGCCTGGAGTTCGACGGGAACGGGATGGTACTGCTTCTGATTGAAGATTTCGACGATGCGGGAGCCGCGGTCGAGTTTGGCGCGGGTATTGGCGTCGAGGTCGGAACCGAACTGGGCAAAGGCTGCGAGTTCGCGGAACTGGGCGAGTTCGCCCTTGATTTTACCCGCGACCTGCTTCATCGCCTTGATCTGCGCGGCGCTGCCGACGCGCGAGACGGAGAGACCGACGGAGATGGCGGGGCGGATGCCCTGGTAAAAGAGGTCGGTTTCGAGGTAGATCTGACCGTCTGTGATGGAGATGACGTTGGTTGGGATGTAGGCCGAGACATCGCCGGCCTGCGTCTCGATGATGGGCAGGGCGGTGAGGGAACCGTTGCCGTATTTTTCGCCCAATCGCGCGGCGCGCTCGAGCAGGCGGGAATGGAGATAAAAAACGTCACCGGGATAGGCTTCGCGGCCCGAGGGGCGCTTGAGGATGAGGGAGATCTGGCGGTAAGCGACGGCATGCTTGGAGAGATCGTCGTAGATGATGAGGGCGTCCATGCCGTTGTCCTTGAACCATTCGCCCATGGCGCAGCCGGCAAAGGGGGCGAGATATTGGCTGGTGGCGGAGTCGGAGGCGGTAGACGAAACAACGATGGTGTACGGCAGGGCGCCGGTGGAGCTGAGGGTCTCGACAACGCGGGCGACGTTGGCGTTTTTCTGGCCGACGGCGACATAGATACTGTAGAGGGGACGGAAGCCGGGCTTGCCTTCGTTTTCGCGGTTGATGCGGGCCTGGTTGATGATGGTGTCGATGACGATGGTGGTCTTGCCCGTGGCTCGGTCGCCGATGATCAGTTCGCGCTGGCCGCGTCCGATCGGGATCATCGCGTCGATGGCAGTGATGCCGGTCTGGATCGGCTGGTTGACCGGTTTGCGCGAGATAATGCCGGGAGCGAGTTTCTCGACCGGGTAAAAGGTGTCGTTCTTGATCTCACCCTTTCCGTCGATGGGCCGTCCAAGCACGTCGACGACGCGCCCGAGCAGACCTTTGCCGACCGGGACCTGGAGGAGCTTGCCATT
>JAJSLI010000051.1 GCA_021272315.1 Methylacidiphilales bacterium
GATGCCGGGCGAGAACGTGGACGACAGCGTGCACGTCTCGATGAACCGGCCCTTGGCCGTGGCGGGACGGCTGCGGACGACCGCCTCGATGACGGCGCGGCCATTGGCCTCGATGTCCTCGGGCTTGAAGGAGAACTTGCCGCAGGGGACGTGGAGGTTGGCGGCCTTGTCGATCTTGAACTCAACGCGACCGGCCTTGCATTCCTTGACGGCCTTGGCGGTGTCGTCGGTAACGGTACCGGTCTTGGGGTTGGGCATGAGGCCGCGCGGTCCGAGGACGCGGCCGAGTTTGCGGACTTCGGCCATGGCTTCCGGAGTGGCGACGGCGACATCGAAATCCTGAAAGCCTTCGGTGACTTTTTTGATGAGGTCTTCAAAACCAACGAATTCGGCCCCGGCAGCCTTGGCGGCTTCGGCGGCGGCGCCTTTGGCAAAGACGAGGACGCGGACATTTTTGCCCGAGCCGGCGGGAAGCGCGACCGTGCCGCGGACCATCTGGTCGCTTTGCTTCGGGTCGATGCCTAGCTTAAAGGCGAGATCGACAGTCTGATCGCCCTTGGTCGCGGGAATCTGCTTGAGGATTTTGACCGCATCGGACCAAGCGTAGGACTTGTTCTTTTCCACCAGCTTGGTGGCGGCTTCGTATCGTTTGCTGCGTTTCTGAGCCATGGGTTTATTTTCTTGTGGTTCTAGCGAGCTCCGAAGAGCTCTCCCACCGGGTTTGGGGCTGATTATTTTTGACTAAAATGAGCGAAAAGGGGTTGGAGGTTGTTTAATCGATGATTTCGATGCCGGCCTGGCGGGCCGTACCGGCGATGACGCGGAAGGCGGCCTCATCGCTCTTGGCGTTGAGGTCCTTGCGCTTGATGTTGACGATTTCCATGACCTGTTTCTTCGTGACCTTGCCGACCTTGAGACGATTCGGTTCCTTGGAACCGCTGGCGATCTTGGCCGCTTTTTTAAGCAGCACGGCCGCGGGTGGCGATTTGGTGATGAAGGTGAACGTCTTGTCCTTGTAGACCGTGATAACAACGGGAAGAATGTCGCCAGCCTGCTTCTGGGTGGCAGCGTTGAATTCCTTGCAGAAGGCCATGATATTGACGCCCTGCTGACCGAGAGCGGGTCCGACCGGCGGGGCCGGATTCGCCTGCCCGGCGGGGATCTGCAACATGATTTTGCCTGTGACTTCTTTTGCCATAAATTTTTCTATTACGTTTTATCGACCTGCCAGTATTCGAGTTCGAGGCTGGTGGAGCGCCCAAACATGTTGACGGAGACCTTGAGTTTGCCGCGCTCCATGTCGACGGCTTCGATGAGACCTTCCTGGTTCTGGAATGGACCGTCGCCGACCTTGACCTTGTCGCCCACGGAAAAGGCAACTTTGGGGAGGACTTTTTCCTCGCGCTCGCGCATTTGGCCAAGCATGGTGTCGACTTCGCTGGCCCGGATCGGCTGAGGATTGTCGCCGTCGGCGAAACCGATGACACCGTTGGTTTCGCGGATGAAATACCAAGTGCGCTCGACGAGCTTTTTTCCCTCATCGCGCAGGTACATGTTGACGTAGACGTAGCCGGGATGGAGTTTGCGCTCGGACTCGATTTTCTTGCCCCGCTTGACCTCGGAAACGCGCTCGGTGGGGATGACGATCTCGCGGACGAGATCACCCATTTCCTCGGTCTTGGCCCGGCGCTCAAGGCTCTCCTTTACCTTTTTTTCCTGACCGGAAAGGACGTGGAGAGCGTACCACTGGGGCGGCAGATCGGGCGAGGGAGTCGTCGCGGTCTCAGAGGTGATTTCAGTGACTTCAGACATAAATTACTTGTAGAATGAGGCGCCGGTAAGCCAGCCAACAAGATGGGACAGGAGAAAGTCCCACATGGTGACGTAACCAGCCAGGAGGATGACGGAGATGACGACCACGACGGTCGATTCGATGAGTTCCTTGTATTTCTTGAAGCCGGTCTGGTTGGGGTCCCAAGGCCAACTGCACTTGTCGAGCTCGACCTTGACCTCGCCGACGAACTTCAAAATCCTCACGCGATAATACATGAAGAACACGACGGCGGCGGCGACGCCGCCCCAGAAGAAAATGGTCGTGATCATGTTTGTTTCAGGTTGATTTAAAATTTGTCCAGGGCAGGAGGGACTCGAACCCCCAACCGACGGTTTTGGAGACCGCTACTCTACCAATTGAGCTACTGCCCTAACTGGCTTGGTTAAAATTGTGTTTATGGTGTTTTTTGACGCCGAAACCGCCGGGCCCGCAGAAGCCTCGAAAAGGCCCCGAGACCCGACGGTTTGGCGTGATTCTTTTTGTGGAATTACGCAATGATTTCCGAGACGCGGCCCGCGCCTACCGTCTTGCCGCCTTCGCGGATGGCAAAGCGGATCTGCTTCTCCATCGCAATCGGCTGGATTAATTCGACTTCGATTTCGACGTTGTCTCCCGGCATGACCATTTCGACGCCCTCCTTGAGCTTCACATTTCCGGTCACGTCCGTGGTGCGGAAAAAGAACTGGGGGCGGTAGCCATTGAAGAACGGAGTGTGACGGCCGCCTTCTTCCTTGCTCAGGACGTAAATCTGGCCCTTGAACTTGGTGTGAGGCTTGATCGAACCGGGCTTGCAAATGACCTGGCCGCGCTCGACATCTTCTTTCTTGGTGCCGCGCAGGAGAACGCCGACATTCTCACCCGCTTCGGCGGTGTCGAGAAGCTTCTTGAACATTTCGATGTCGGTGACCGTGGTCTTGGTTGTGGGCTTGAGGCCGACGATCTCGACTTCCTCCATCTTCTTGAGGATGCCGCGCTCGACACGACCCGTGGCGACGGTGCCTCGGCCTTCAATGTTGAACACGTCTTCGACCGGCATGAGGAAGGGCTGGTCCTTCGGACGTTCAGGCACGGGGATGTACTGGTCGACGGCGTCCATCAGGTTGAGGATTTCCTTCTCGTAAGCGGCATCGCCTTCGAGGGCCTTGAGGGCGGAACCCTTGACAATCGGGATCTTGTCGCCGGGGAATTCGTATTGGGTGAGGAGTTCGCGGACTTCGAGTTCGACGAGGTCGAGCAGTTCCTTGTCATCGACCATGTCAACCTTGTTGAGAAAAACAACAAGAGCGGGAACGCCGACCTGGCGGGCGAGGAGAATGTGCTCGCGAGTCTGAGGCATCGGGCCATCCGCGGCGCTGACGACGAGGATTGCGCCGTCCATCTGGGCGGCCCCGGTGATCATGTTCTTAATGTAGTCGGCGTGGCCGGGACAATCGACATGGGCGTAGTGACGCTTTTCGGTCTGGTATTCGATATGCGTGGTGTTGATGGTGATGCCGCGCTCTTTTTCTTCGGGAGAATTGTCGATTTCCGCGTAGCCCTTGGCCGTGGCAAGGCCTTTCTTGGCCAAAATATTAGTGATGGCCGCCGTGAGCGTGGTTTTACCGTGATCAACGTGGCCAATCGTGCCGATGTTGACGTGCGGTTTGCTGCGATTGAATGCTTCCTTAGCCATGAGTTACTCCTGAGTTTTCCTGTCTAGTTCCGGCTGACTTGACCCGGCGTTTGCCGAGCCCCGTCAACCCATCGTGGTTAAATCCATCCTGCTCCAAATCAAGTTCTTCCCGCCCTCGGCGCCAGTCAGGCAAGCCCATGACCGGGATTGAACCGGTGACCTCATCCTTACCAAGGATGTGCTCTACCGACTGAGCTACATGGGCACTTGACGAATAACCGAGCAAGTGGCCGTGAAGCCTACCCGGCCCTTACCTTGCACCTACCCTGCGATAAAGGCAAAAAGTCCACCCCCGAATTTAAAAACTTGCGCCCTAAATTCAGGAATGGCCTTGATCTTGCTATAGGTTGCCGTTTTGCAGCAAGAATGTCAAAAAGTTTTTTTAAAAAGGTGTTGTTTTCTGGGGCAATTCGATGCTGTACCAACCGAAATGTTTACTGGCGAAACGGAAAAATTCTGCTAGGATTATTCGCATTCGGTGCCTTTCGCCATTGATGGGCGGTTGATTTTGCATGGAATTTGTTGCAATGGATTTCACTGTACTGCAATTGTTTACACCGGAAGAAATTCTTGACCGGCTGGGTAAGAAAAAAGGGACGGGCTGCCTTCATCTCTATACAACTAGCGAATCGGCCAATATATTTTTAAAAGACGGGATCGTGGTCACGATGACGAATGGATCGGTGGAGGGCATCGACATTCTGAAACAAGTCCTGACTTGGAAGGACGTTCATTGCACCTGGCAGCCGGAAATAGCAGCACCAGGGATTGCCTTCAAGCCTCTCCATGTGCACGTCCAAGATATCCTCGCCCAACTGCACACAACTGCCGAACCTGCCCGGATGGCCTCAGCACCGGCACGTATTTCGGGCGTGCTGCCGGCGTCGGCGGAGAAGTCCTCGCCCCTGATCCACCAGTCGATCGGAACAAAGGGAAAAACCACCGCGCCTATTGAACCACTGAACTCCCCCGCCCCGAAAGCCACCCTCTTGCCCCTTGCGGAAGCGATCGCGCCAGTCCAAATGACGGCAACGAAAAATTTCAACCCGACGGCCCAAGACCGCTCGATCGAAGAAGAGGCCCTGCTGAAAAAGCACCGACTGGTGCTTGTATCGGTGGACAACCCAGACCTGAGGCTAAAGATCACGCGGGCGAGCGGGCTCCTCGGACGCAATCCGGCGTGCGAGCTTCCTATTTCGCATCCGTCGATCTCACGACAGCATTGCCTGTTGCAACTCTCTAATCGCGGTCTCAACCTGAAGGATCTCGGAACGACGAACGGGACGAAGGTGAATGGGATCGCTCTCACCCAAGGTCTCGTCAATATCGGCGACAAACTGACCTTCGGTCACCTGACCTTCCTTCTCGAACGAGATAAGGAATAACCTGGATGGGCTCAGGAGAGGCTTTTGATGCACTGAGGTGGATCATCCCACACGCGCGCGCGATCGCAACTCCTGTGGTCTTCGCGGACTTCCTACGGGTGCTAACTTTCCCAGCTTTGGGCAATTTTATCCAAGACTGGGGATTTTCTTTCCATCGGTTGATGTTAACTCATTCTCCTTTGCGCCTACCTCCCAAAGACAATTTCCTCGCGCTTATATCAACCCTGAAGCTACCCTTGTCGCCATGGTAGGTTCAGAACAAGATGAATTGGAAGTCGGTGAAAAGATCAGCATCAAGGACATTCTCTACGAGAGCCGCTTTTTCATCGTCAATCTGCTCGGGATCATCGGCTTTGTATGGATGTTCTACGAGCTCATTACCGGCCTGGGGAATCCGCATCGGTTCTTTTGCGGCTTTTCCATGCTGGTTGTCTGTCTGTTGAATTGTTATTGGCGAATGTTCTTCGTCACGGGATTTCGGCACCGCTATTTTTCTCACCGCGCCTTTAAAAACAAGGTGCCACGGTGGCTTAAATGGCTGATCCGTACTCCACACCACGAAGAAAGATACCTGCGAGGCATGCAGATGTTGGAGGCTTTTTTCGCGACAGCGGACGCCCAGAAAGGCGTGATCTGGTGGGCCTCCCATCACCGTCACCATCACAAATTTTCGGACACGGTCGACGATCTGCACTCCTTCGAATTTGTCCGCAACGAAACAGGAAGTTTCTGGAAGGGCTTTTATCATTCCCATGTCAAATGGGTTCTTATTAAGAAATACAAGAAAGCTGACTACGACAAGGTTCCTGATCTCAAAAAGTATCCTGAACTCATGTTCTTTGAAAAGGCACGAGGCTACCTCATCGCCCCAATCCTGCTTGGAGTCGCATGCTTTTTTCTTGGAATCGGGATGGGCATTGGCGGATGGGCGATGCTTTTCGGAGGATTTTTCGCGAGTACGTTTCTAACCTACCACTTCACTTTCTTCATTAACTCGCTGGCCCACATGATGGGCGCGGCACGTTTCGATACCGGTGAAGCCAGTAAGAACTGCGGCTGGCTAAACTGGTTCACCATGGGTGAAGGTTGGCATAATAACCATCATCACAAGGACATCGCCGCGGCCCAGGCCATCCTTCCGGAAGAAGAACGCAGCGATGTCACCTACCAAATCTTGCTGATCCTCGAAAAGATGGACTTGATCAAAATTGCCTACAAGTACACTGAAGACGATATCGCGGAGGCCAGAAGACTCGACAGCCTTGCCCGGCAAAATCGCGGGCTCAAGAAACGTGAACTTGCGACGGCAGAAGCGTCCTGAGTTAGGCTTAACGGGGCGTCCCTCCGGATGCCCCCCTACCGCACTGAATCGCGCCAATGGCGCACGCAGAGGGTCGAATTCCAAGTGGTGCCGCTCTTGTTCATCTTGACGGAAGAGTGAGCCCGTGAGCTTGACACGGATTCCATGGAAGATTCCAGCACTGGCAGGTTGAACCTGCCTCGGTCAAACCTCATTTATGAGCTTACAAGTCGGGGGCTTGTGGGATAAGTTGCCGGATGATGACTGCCGATCTTCATCACAAGCTTGCCATTCTCGTCCTCCTGGCATTGACGTATGTAGGGATCGCGCTCGGGCATGTCCCCGGATTGAAACTCAACCGGACCGGGATCGCCTTGTTGGGTGCCATTGGCATGATGATTTTTGGCGGGGTGTCGACCGCCGAAGTCGTTTCGTACATCAATTGGCCCACCATTTTTTTGCTTTTCGGCTTCTTTGTCATTTCGGCACAACTGCGTCTCTCTGGATTTTATGATTTGGTTGCCGGGGGCATTTCGGCCCGGCTCAGCCATCCAGCTCAATTTTTATTTATTTTGATGGTCGTGACGGCAGGTCTTTCTGCATTCCTCAATCACGATATCGTCTGCTATGTTTTTACACCAATTGTCGGCACGGCCCTCCTTCGCAAGCGGCTCAATCCCGTTCCCTTCTTGATCGCTCTAGCCATTGCCAGCAACGTCGGTGCGGCGGCCACGCTCATCGGGAATCCTCAGAATATGATGATCGGACAGATCGTTCATCTGAATTTTGGTGGCTACATCATTTGGAGCATCGTCCCCGTCCTTTTTTCCTTGAGCTGTTCCTATGGAATTATCTGGATCATGTCGCATAAAAGCATCCAATCCACCGCGCCTGTTCCGAAAGATGCGGATAGTGAGTCCAAGCCGTTGGACTGGGCACATACCATCAAGGGATTGGCCCTTCTTGTGGTGGTAATCGGCTTATTTTTCTCATCATTACCCAAAGAAGTGATCGTCCTTGCCGCCGCCGCCATCCACATCGCCAGCCCGAAGTTTCGAACCGACGACCTCCTCGGTCTGGTCGATTGGCCGGTCCTCGTTCTTTTCATGGGACTTTTCATCGTCACCGGATCTTTTCAATCGACTGGATATGGAGATCAAACCGTCCAATGGCTCGCCCATGGGGGACTTAATCTCAATGCTCCACCCACATTGATTTTGGCCACGACCGCCCTCACTAATCTGATTAATAATTCGGCGGCAGTGATGCTCCTGCTAAAAGTCGTTGATCTGTCCCATCCGGTCACGGGTTATATTCTGGCCTTGGCCAATAGCTTTGGCGGAAGCCTGATCGTTATCGGTAGTGTCTCGAACATCATCGTGGTCCAGCAGGCGCAGCAACTGGGTATCACCATTGGGTTTCGGCAATTTGCCCGGCTAAGCATTCCAGTCACTCTTGCGGCTCTCGGCGGCCTTCTTCTTTGGGTCATTTGCTAATGCACTCGATAAAAGATGTGTCCCATCGGACGCCTCCTGTGATCAAGCCCCAGACAGAATAAGGCCTCTTTCTGCCGACGTTTCCTTTATGCGCATAATCGGTTGGAGGTATGATCGGAAAGCCCTGCGCTTTGTGTCACTATGACCTTACAATGAACGTTACCACATCCCTCCCCACCCGGGTTGCTCCCAAAGACCGCGAGATTCTGCGCTCACTCGCGGCCCGCGTTCGAGAAATTGCGGAATCACCTGAACAGGGAGTGCGGCGCCGCCGCCTTACCGCTCACAATGCGCTGCGCCCGGAGAGACCCATTATCCTGGCATACCCCGAAGGCGCGTGGGTGGAACTGCTACCCGCCACAATGATGCAGTGCAAGGACGAAAAACTGCGCGGTTGGGAGTACCAGCTGCGTTGCAAAATATACTGGTGGGAACACCTGCGCGACGACAACGCGCTGGAGCCATTTTTTAATATCGGCTGGCATATACGGCAGGGCGATTACGGTTTTAACATCGCCTACGAATACGGTGCCAACCGGGGCAGTTACCACTGGGTTCCGCCGCTGGAGGAGATCGAGGCCGGCTTCGACAAGTTGAAGTCCGCCGTCCACACCGTTGACCGGGAGGGGACTTATGCCGACGTGGCACTGGCCGATGAACTCTTTGGTGATCTCCTCCCGGCGCACATCCACGGCAAATACTGGTGGACGTCGGGACTTACGTGGGAAGCGATCAAGCTGATCGGGTTGGAGACGCTGATGCTCGCACCCTACGACCAACCCGAGGGGTTGCACCGGCTCATGGGCTTTTTGCGGGACGAACATCTCAATTTCCTTGCCTGGATGGAAACCGAAGGACTGCTCTCCGACACGAACGAGGACGACTACGTTGGTTCCGGAGGAGTGGCCTACACCGACGAGTTGCCTCAGGGCGGACGGCAACTCACCGCACCGGTGCGCCTCCGGGATACTTGGGGATTCGCCGAATCACAGGAGACGGTGGGTGTGTCCCCGGCCATGTTCACGGAATTTATCCTCCCGTATCAACTCCCGATTCTCGAAAAGTTCGGCCTCAACTGCTACGGCTGCTGCGAACCACTGCATGACCGGATCGACCCCATCCTGAAAGTTGCGCACTTGCGTCGCGTATCAGTTTCACCGTGGTGTGATCAGAAAATCATGGCAGAGAAACTGGGTCGCAACTACGTCTTCAGCCGTAAACCGAACCCGACGCAAATTTGCATCATGTTCAATGAAGAAAACATCCGGAAGGATTTGGCGGAAACGCTCGCGCTCGCCGGGAAAGGCTCGCTCGAAATCATCATGAAAGACACCGCCACGGTACAGAACGAGCCTTGGCGCATCAGTCGCTGGATCGAGATCGCGCTGGAGGAAGTGCATAAATATTCTGGCGATTAATGGTGACCCGTTGGGATTGATTCCAAAATAATGCCATCCCCTTTTCGTGGATTTCCCGAGTGACAGGCAGCAACCCGCAGGGCATTGTCCAGCCATGACCAGCGCCGGGGCCGTTCACTTGTTAGAACAGTTTCACGCCGGAAAAATTCCGCTTGAAGAAGTCCTGCGCGCCTTCCAGGCCGCGCCCGTGGCCGACCTCAGCTTTGCCCAGGTGGACATGCACCGCGCGCTCCGCAAGAATTTTCCCGAAGTGATTTTCGGCGCCGGCAAGACACCCGGACAGATTGTCAAAATCGCAGCAAAGCTTTTGGAGCACGGCCAGCAGGTGCTCGTTACGCGCGTCACCGCCGAACAGGGCCTCGCGCTGCGGAAGAAATTCAAACGCGCCATCCATCATCCTCTCGCCCGCTGCGTGACGATTGAGAAACAATCATTGCCCAAGCGCGCCGGATTCATCGCTGTCGCCTGCGCGGGCACGAGCGATTTGCCGGTGGCCGAGGAAGCCGCGGTCACCGCCGAAATCATGGGGAATCGGGTGGAAAGAATTCACGACGTCGGCATCGCCGGTCTCCACCGGGTGCTCGCGCGGATGGAATTGCTCCAGAGCGCGAACGTCATCGTCGCCGTCGCCGGCATGGAAGGAGCTCTGCCGAGCGTCATCGCTGGACTTGTCGCCAAGCCGGTCATCGCCGTGCCGACGAGCATCGGTTATGGGGCGAGCTTCGGCGGCATCGCCGCGCTGCTGGCCATGCTGAACAGCTGCGCCAGCGGCGTGACCGTGGTGAACATTGACAACGGGTTCGGCGCCGGGTACGCCGCGAGCCAGATCAACGCGCTCGTTTCAAAAAAATGAAAGTACTTTACCTCGACCTCTTCAGCGGCATTGCCGGAGACATGTTCATCGCCGCTCTGCTCGATCTCGGGGTGGACGCGCGCAAGCTCGAACGTGCGTTGAAAAAGCTCAAGCTCGACGGCTATCACCTTCACGTTTCGCGTCCCAGAAAAACCGTCATTTCCGGCGTGAAATTTGATGTTCATCTCGCCCATGAACCCTCGCACGATCACGAGCATCACCATGACCATTCCCATGATGAAAGCCGCAATTTTTCTGAAATTAAACACCTGATCTCGCGAAGCGGGCTTTCCGCGTGGGTGAAGCAAAAATCCATCGCCGTGTTTCAGCGCATCGCCGAGGCCGAGGGAAAAATCCACGGCCTGCCACCTGGCAAAGTCCACTTTCACGAAGTCGGCGCGGTAGATTCCATTGTGGACATCGTCGGCGCGGCCATTGCGCTGGAATTGCTCGCCAAACCGCACGTGCTCGCCTCGCCGGTCGTCGACGGCACCGGTTGGATCAACTGCGCGCACGGACGGTTTCCGGTTCCGGCGCCCGCCACACTGGCCATTCTTGGGGCACGCGGCATCGGCCTCACGCAATGCGAGGAGCCGCACGAACTTGTCACGCCCACCGGCGCGGCGCTGCTTGCGGAATTTGTCGAGAGTTTCGGCCCGATGGAAAATCTGGTTGCGCAAAAAATCGGTTTCGGCCTCGGTTCCCGCGAAAACAAGACCCGCCCGAATGTTTTGCGCGCCGTTCTTGGCGAACAATCCAAAGTCCAGGGTCCAAAGTCCGCCGTTGCCGCCGCCAGCCTTCCATCGCCGCCTTTGGATTGGGAAACCGACCGCGTGGCGGTGCTGGAAACCAATCTGGACGATTGCACCGGGGAAATGCTCGGACGCTTTGTGGAAACGGCGCTTGCCGCCGGCGCGCTGGACGTTTTTCACACGCCGGTGCAGATGAAGAAAAACCGGCCCGGCATTTTACTCTCGGTTTTGTGCGTGGAAACAGACGCAGACAAATTCAGTCAGTTGATCTTGCGCGAGACCACCGCGTTCGGCGTGCGCCGGACGATTGTCGAACGGCATAAATTGCGCCGTGAATTTTCCCAAGTGAAGACCAAATTCGGCAACGTAAAGGTGAAAATCGGCCGGCTTGGTGGTAAAGTGGTCCAGGTTGCGCCGGAATTTGAATCCGCCAAAAAAATTGCAGTGCAAAAAAAGGCGCCCATGAAACTGATTTACGAAGCAGCCATGCAAAGCGCGAAAAAACTAAAGTGATGAGCGAGGCTACGGACAAACTGGAGAAATTGCGGTCGCTGCTGACCGGCTACGGCTCGTGTCTCGTGGCCTATTCCGGCGGCGTTGACTCGGTGTTTCTCGCGCGCGTGGCGCACGAGGTTTTGGGCGGCCGCGCGCTGGCGGTGATCGCCGATTCGCCGAGCCTGCCGCGTCGCGAATTGCAGGAGGCGCTGGACATCGCGCGGGAATTTTCCTTTCCCGTCCGCGTCATCCAGACGAAGGAATTCGCCAACGACAACTACACATCCAACCCGGCCAACCGCTGTTATTTCTGCAAGCATGAGTTATTCGAGCAATTAACGCCGCTGGCTCGGGCGGAAAATTTCGCGGTGATCGCCTATGGCGAAAACGCGAGCGACACCGGCGATTACCGGCCCGGCGCGCAGGCGGCGACGGAATTCCAAGTCCGCGCGCCGTTGAAGGAGGCCGGCTTGACAAAGATGGAAATCCGCGAACTCTCCGCGCAACTCGGGTTGCCGACGGCGGACAAGCCGCAAATGGCGTGCCTGAGTTCGCGCGTGCCGTACGGCGAGCCGGTCACGCCTGAAAAATTGCGGATGATCGAACGGGCGGAAGACGCGCTGCGCGACCTCGGGTTTTGTGAGGTGCGCGTCAGGCACCATGAATCGGGGAAGCAGAACCTTGCGCGCATCGAACTGGCACCGGTGGAAATTCCGGCACTGCTGGTGGACGGGGCATTTTCAAAAGTGGCCGAGACGTTGCGACAAATCGGCTATGCGCACGTCACGCTCGATTTGCAAGGTTACCGCCGCGGCAGCACCAACGAGGTACTGGGCAAAAAAAGCGGCGGTTAAGCTAGGTCTCGATGTCGGCTTTATCCTTTCCCAGCTGTTTTGTATCAGGCTGGACCGGTTTGGCATCCACAGAAGGATTGGCAGCCATATGAGCAGAGACGAAAAACGCACCAAAATTCAATGCGGATGCCAGTAGGTTGCCTTGCATCAGTTGATTTTTACCGGCTTCAATAAGCTTGGGGTCCGGTCCTGTTGCGTCACTTTCAGGCTCAACCAAGGAGTCGTATGTAAACCATTCCTTGGCACCTAACGTACAAATAAGGGTTGAACCCGATATGTACTCCGCCCTGTACAGAGCGTCTATCTCCTCAGCTTCACGTGGACCGTGGATAAAGCCATCCTTGATATAAAACCAAAGTTTATCGTCCACCCCAGCCCAGTCAAAGACTAATGTACGCCGTAGCGGTTGCGGGAGAATCTGTCGCCAAGTCTGGTCCTCTTCTTCATAGTAGTAGTCCGTGAGCAGCAGCTGGTTGGACAGAACCATCTGTCGAATCTGAGAAGCAGGCCAAGATCCGATATTTTCGCCGTTTCGGGCAATGCGCACTATAGGATCTTCATTCATGATGGGCTCCAGTGCCATAACTTAGGCAGGAAAAAGAGGAAAAGGGAGAAAAAGTCACCATGTTTGCAAGTGGGGCCGCATTAGTCGTTAATATCCGCTTCGTCTAAGTTTTCGCTTGAGTGACACAATTCCTGAAATTTGACTTCGGTAACATAACTGTATCCGCAGCCGTGAAGAAGTCTCATCAAAGGGAAAGCTATCTTGTTTGCTTCACTGAGTGATTCAGATTCTATTTTCCTGACGCGAAAAGTTCCGTTTCGATACGGTATAAGTAAGTAAAAACTTTGTGACATGGAAGGGAGAAAAGGTACCGCGCATCTTTTTCGCTCTTACCGTAGGTCGTTGCAACTACACAGGCACCTAGCCCGGAGTAATCGCCTTTGCCTGCAAGCTTTTGAGCTGATGTTCTAACTGCGTCACGCGGGTATTGAGACGCTCCAAAGTTTTCCGAGTTTCGGCGGGAAGGTCTGCGCAGTTTTCGCAGTGATGACGGGTGGCGGCGCTGCCTTTGACGGGATATTCAAATTTTTTGCCGCAGGCGCGGCAGGTGTGGAGACGCTGGCCGGAAGTGACTTTTTCCATGGCCGTTCAACGCTGCCGCTTTTCCAGATCGGGCGTGGCGCCGGTCACCCCGCCATCCATCAGCAGGCGGCGGTCGTGCGAGCGGGTTTCGCCGATGGCGGTGACGCGGATGGCGGCCTCGTCGGTGACGGGACATTCGTGTTCGCAAATGCCGCAGCCGGTGCAGAGCGCGGGATCGACATAGGGCCGGCGCAGCGTGATGGGATTGCCGTCGCGCTTGGTGATGGTGACTTCGTGCGAGAAAATAGCCTTGGGCGACACGGGGCAGACTTCCTCGCAGACCACGCACGGGGTTTCCATCGCCCACGGCAGGCAGCGACCGTAGTCAAAAAACGCGAGACCTATCTTGATGGGACCTTCCGTGGCAAACGACCCCGTGCCGTTCTTTTCCTCGATGGTAACGGGTTGGATCGCGCCGGTCGGGCAAACCGCGCCGCACAGAGTGCAGTTCGGCTCGCAGAAGCCGATTTTCATGTTGAGGATGGGCGTCCAGATGCCTTCGATGCCCGACTCCATCAACGCCGGCTGCAGCACGTTCGTCGGGCAGACGCGGATGCACTGGTCGCATTTGATGCAGGCGCCGAGAAAGTCTTTTTCCTCGAGCGAGCCGGGCGGACGGATGACTTTTTTGTCGTAGTTGCGGTCGCTCGCCCCGGATGCGCGGCCAAACGCGTAAAAGGCGAGACCCGTCAAAGCACCGAGAAACGCGCGCCGCCCCGAAACCACAGGCGCGGTGACTTCGGTCTTCAACGAGGGCATGAATTTGAACGAAAGTGCGTCTTCCGGGCAGTCCTCGATGCAGTTGAAGCAGACGAAACATTCGCTTTTGCGCAAGTCTGTCTGCGGGTCAGACGCACCTTCGCAGTTTTTCAGGCAGAGGTCGCAGTCCACGCACTTGGTGACGTCCCGGTCTATGCGCCAGAGCGCGACGCTGGAGAGCGTGCCGAGAAACGCGCCGAGCGGACACAGCACGCGGCAAAAAAAGCGCGGGATGACAACGTTCATGCCGACGAGGAACAGCAACAGGAAGCCGATGACCCACGCGCCGACGTGAAAGTATTGCCGGACATAGATGGACGACGGAAAAAACAAATTGATCGCCGGCAAAATGACCGTGCTCATCGAACGATGAAACAGGCAGATGGGGTCGAGCCAGCCGATTTGCAGGCTCCCGCCAAGGGCCGCCGCGATCATCGCGATGAGGATGACGTACTTCAGCGAATAGAGTTTTTTGTAGCGGTTGGCCTCGATGCGCTCGCGTTCCTCCGCGCGGCGTTTGCCCATGAGCCAGCCGATGAAGTGATGCAGAATTCCGTAGGGACAGATCCAGTTGCAGAAAATCCGCCCGAACAGCAGCGTTGGCACAATCAGCATCAGGCTCCAAAGCAAGCCCATGTAAACCGTATGCGTGGTGATGGCCGTGGCGAATGCCACCAGCGGATCAAGCTGAAGGAAGAGCGAGACCGGATAGCCCTTGAGATAGCGCAGGTCCGTAATGAAAACGAAAAACAGAAACAGGCCGAAGAAGAAAACCTGCGCGACGCGGCGGGTGTTGCGGAGGGTGAGAAGCCGTCGCATCGCAAGCCCAGGTTACGCCTGCACCTCTTTGTAGAGGGTATCCTGCCAGTTTTTGTTGCCCAGGCCCCGGGCGTGCGCCTTGTGAATATAGGTCAGTTCGGCCAGGTCGCGTCCGAGCAAATGCGTGTAGCCGTAGGCGTCCACGGCGATCATGTCCGTACCCGCAACGATGGTGTTCATCGGTTTCACATCGGAGAGCCGCCCGCCGGTCGGCCCGTTGCTCATCAGCACGTTCATGCCGTCGAGAATCACCAGCGTCGGCTTCATCATCAGCGCGAAATCGGAAACGATGCTGTGAATGTGCTGGTGAAACTGGTTGCGCCGGCCGCCGAGCAGGCCGTACCAGCTTTTTGTCGTCATCGAGGCGTGGCACAAATTGTGGTCCTTGCACGGCGCAAGGCCGATGACCTTGGTGGCCGTTTTGAACGGTTCGTTGAAGAACGTCCAGTATTTCAGGATCTCGCCGCCGTCGAGCTGCAGCGGCGCGAAGGAATTCGACCCGGGATAGATCAAATTCAGGTTCATCTCCGAAGTCACGGCGGCCAAGCCGCTCTTGAGAAAACAGCCGGTCGGCGAATTGATAGGATTGTCGGCGACGATGACCTGGCGGGCGCCCGCCTCCAAAACCAGTTTCGCTACGGCGCGCAGGGCGTCGGGATGCGTCGTCGCCGCCAGCGGAGGTGGACTGTCAAACGCGACGTTCGGCTTGATCATCACCACGTCTCCCTTCTGGATGAAGCGCTCCATGCCTCCGAGCGCGGCAAGCGCAGCGCGAATGGTCGTTTCGTGTTCCGTGCCGTGCGCGATGGCGAGCGATGGCAAAACTTTGCTCGGTTCCGGCGCGTAGCTGCGAAGCTGCAGGCCTTTTTCCTTTTGAAATCCGGGAACAAAATGGTTCGGCTGCCAAAGCCTGCAAGCGGCAATCCCCGAACCGGCGATAAGCGCGCCGGTCGCGCCGAAGCGCACAAGAAATTCGCGTCGGCTGACAGAATTCTCCGGCGACCGCGGAGAATCGTTCGGGTTTGTCGAACTCATTAAGGTATTAAATAATCTAATTCACTTGATTTCGCCACGCAAATACTTTTCCACGAACGTCCGCGCCTTGCCCGCATCGGTAGCATCGAAAACGCCGCCGAGTTCGCCGTCGCGCTGATACACCACTTTCCATTTGCCAAAAACCTGTGCGCTGAAAATTTTTCCGCCGCTTACCTCCGGCAACGGTTCCACCTTGCCGAAACGTGCGCAGAAATCCTGAAACGATTTCCAGACCCTGGCCACATCGGCGGGTGAGGCGACCATGATGAAAAATGGCAGTTCCGCGCCGTCGAAATTGTATTTTGCCTGGTACACGTCCTTGAATGCCGACTGGCCCTGCGCATTTTCCGGCACAAACGCCACACTGTCGGCGATCATTCCGGCGGCGGGCAGCTTGCGGCGACCGGCGAGGCCGCTGTCGTCCACCGGCAATTCTTTCGCGCGGTTTTGCGCGATGGCCCTGGTCAGCGCAAGCGTCTCGGGTTTTTCGTCGGACGCGATGATCTGCACATAGACGGCGCCTTGGCGGAAAAAATAACCCATCTCGCCGGAATAACCGTCGGACGCGAAATCCAGCGGCTTGCCATTCGGATCGCGTTCCAGCGCGAACATACCAAACGCATCCACCGGCGAGTCAAAGCGGTATTCGGAGACGTCGACGAAGCTGCCCGGCGCCGCGACGACGGAGAACGAGCGGCAACGGAGTTGTTGAATATGGAAGCCCTGGTAAACCGGCGCGCGACCATCAATTTTTTCATAGAGATTGTCCGAGGTGTAAAATTCGGTGTCGGACATCGGCTTGATACCGTCGAGGGCGATTTCCAGCGGCTCGCCTGTCGCCGCCGGTTGCGGGGCGGCGCCGGAACCTTCCGCATCGGCCGCACCCTGCGCGCCGCCGGCGGGTGGTTCGGCAACGGACGCCGGCGCGCCGGTGGAAGCCGGGTTTTTCACCATCGCTCCGCCCGCCGGTTCAGCGTTGACGGTTTGAGATTTTCCAACGACCGCCGTGGCAGTTCCTTTCAGCGAATCAGCATTGACGGTGAACATATCCGGGTCAAACCGCCTTCCCTTGATGGCGATGGCGATTCCGATGCCCACGAGAAAAACCAGGATGACCACGCTGGAGATGTTCTCAGCCAACGGAATTTGGGTGCGGACAAACTCCTTGCGGTTTCCCGCGCCGGGTTTTCTTTCGTCCGCCATAAATTCAAGATTGAGGATCGCGAAACAAAACGAACGCAAACCCTACGGGTTTCAATTCGCCGTCTTTTTTCACGGCTCCGTAATCAGGCAAAATAGCGCTCGGCGCGGCGAATGATTTCAGGATAGTCGGTCTTGAAATGACAGCCGTCACGCAGCGCGGCAAGATCCACCCTCGATGCGTCGCGTGCTTCCGCCGGGAGCGCCTGGTAAAATTCGCGCGCCCCGGTGTTGCCGTCCTGTTCGTAGTAGGTGACGAACCGTGCGATGTCGTGGAAGGCAAAACGAGTTTGCTTTGCAAATGCCTCGCAGGATGGACAGCCGGTGCACATCGTGCGGCGGCTGGCGAGTATGGTTTGTTTGAGCAAGTCCATGTGCGTGAAATTGAGAGGTGCCTTGTAACTGCGCGCGGCGGCGGTGCTGGCGGTCATCTGATCCACGTTGTCAATCATGTTGCAAACGGCCGAGATGCGCGGGTCACTCCAGACGGAGTGCAGCACAGCCTGGTGCACGGTGAGGCCGAGCTTGTCAAATTCCGGCAGGCGCTTCGGCACGTCGCCGGTGTTGCGCATGGTTTTCATCGCGACGAGGCCGATGCCCGCCTTGGACACGGCGTCCAGCGCCAAGTCGAGCGGCCCGCCCTTGGGATAAAACGGATTGTAGGCAAGCATGATGATATCAACGAACCCGCCTTCCGCCGCCGCGTTCAAATAATCCGTCAGCCGCCCGTCGTGGCAGGAAAAACCGACCATCTTGACCTTGCCCGACGCTTTCAGCGCCTCGGCGGTTTTTTTGAAAGCGTCGCTTTTGGGCCAGTTCAGGGAATCCTGGCCGTAGTCGCCCGGGCCGATGCCATGGATGTAGAGGGCGTCGAGATAGGTCGTACCGCAGGCGGCGAGCCGGTTGTCAATCATCTCGAGCAACTGCTCCGGGCCTGAGCCAGGATGATCCTTGGAAACGAGAAAAATTTCTTTCCGTCGCTCCGGGTATTTGGCCAGCCACTGCGCGAAGATTTTTTCCGATTGGCCGCCGAGATAGTCCGACGACGTGTCGAAATAGCGGATGCCCATGGACCATGCAATGTCGATGTAATCCGGGCTTAACGCGGCCATCATGCCGCCCATGCTCAGCATCGTGACCATGGGACCGTTCTTGCCAAGCTGGCGTTTGGGCAGCACATCAGCGGACGCGGATGCATCAACGGACGCAGGCGCATCGGCGGCAAAAGCGGTTTGCGTGAGCAGCGAAGGTGCCACGGCAAACGCAACCGGCAACGTCATGGTGGATTTAAGAAAAGCGCGGCGCGAAGTAGCCAAAGGGTTTTCTTTCATAGGCTGGTTGGACTTGTCTCACCCTAGCAATTGCCTGGGCTAACAACAAGGGGATTTGGCGGGTTGTCGCCGTTCTCAATTAAAATACTCACGACCCAATCGTGGCTGACTTCCAGCTACACCAACTATCCGAGCCAGCGCCCCAAGGAAGACACTGTTTTCCGCGCCAAACGCCCTTCCCGGTTGCACAAACCAGCTCATGGGCTAACTCTATCTCATGAGCCAAACAAATTCCGCTTGGGAAACCGAATTCTCGACCCTCTTTACCAAAGCCACTGAAAAATACCGTCAGGGCCATCAAAAAGCCCACGGCCTCGTCGACGCCGGAGGGCAGGCTTTCCTCCAATCGATCGGCTACACGGAACAGGAGTTTTTCGATTTCATCGAAGACTTTGCCCGCGGCGGCGAGCCCACCCTAGCCACGGCCCTCGACATCGCCACCGTTCGCCGTGACTACTTTCTCAACGAGCAAAACGGCAAAACGTCCTCCCACCAAATCGACATGGCCAAACTCCCCGCCAAGGAGGCCCAGGTCGAAGGCATCGCCTGGCTGCCCCGCCTGATCCCCAAGGCCGAGGCCAAGCTCCGAGGCGAAATGCCCCCCGACCTCATGTATTGCTGCGGCGGCGATCGCAAGTTCTTCAGCACCCACCACCTCGATCCCGCCGAGTTCCTCCGCCAAGTCTGGAAAGCCAAGGGCAACCACAACCAGGTCATCGCCTGGGTCAAAACGAATAGTCGCTCCTGATTTATTTCAGATGTGGATCGGCCTGCCCTCGCCTGCGAGTGCGGCCTCGTGGACCATTTCGGTCAGGGTCGGGTGGGCGTGGATGGTCACGCCCAGTTCGTCGGTCGTCGCCTCGAGGGTGATGGCCAGGCCAAGCTCGGCGATGAGTTCCGTCGCTTCCGCGCCGATGATGTGCGCGCCAAGTATTTCCCCGTGCGGCTCGCCCAGGATCAGCTTCACGAAGCCCTCGCTATCGCCCGACGCGACGGCCTTGCCACTCGCTTTGTAGGGAAACTTGCCGACCTTGAACTTGAGGCCCTGCTCCTTCGCCTTTTTCTCGGTCAAGCCGACGCTGGCCACCTGCGGCTGGCAGTAGGTGCAGCCGGGGAAAACCGTGACCTTGTGCGGTTTCTTGCCTG
Source organism: Methylacidiphilales bacterium (assembly GCA_021272315.1). Taxonomy (GTDB): domain Bacteria; phylum Verrucomicrobiota; class Verrucomicrobiia; order Methylacidiphilales; family UBA1321; genus JABDGH01. The sequence goes on from JAJSLI010000051.1 coordinate 19,497, forward strand.
GAACGAAAAGGCCCTCGACCGCCTCGATCGCCTCATGCGAGGCGACGTGCGCCAGCCACGGCGGCCCGATGATGTCGCCCGCGCCGTAGATGCCCTTGACCGACGTCTCATAGCGGTCGTTGGTCTTGAGGTAGCCCCGGTCGGTTTCGAGCTTCACGCCGGTGGCGAGCAACCCGTCGAGGTTCGCCTCCACACCGATGGCGATGAGCAATTGGTCCGCTTCGAGCGTCTTACCGCCAGAGACGGTGAGCTTCACGCCCTTGCCGGTCACCTCGGTCTTCTCGACTTTCGTATCGGTGAAAATTTCAATGCCGCTCTTGATGAAACTCTTCTTGAGCAACTCGGCCACTTCGGTGTCCTCCACCGGCAAAATCTGCGACAGCATTTCGACCAGGACGACCTTCGAGCCGAAAGCGTTGAAGAAATAGGCAAACTCGCAGCCGATGGCCCCGGCGCCGAGAATGATGATCGACTTCGGCAGCGTCTTGATGGCCAGCGCTTCGCGGCTGGTGAAGACCTTTTGACCGTCGGCGGTAATGCCGGGCAACAGGCGAGGCTTGGCCCCGGTACAAATCAGTACCGCTTTGCCCGTCAGCGTCTGGGTCTTGCCGTCGGCGGCAGTAACGACCACTTTTTTGATAACGCCGTCCGCCGGCGCCTGGATTTGCGCTTTGCCGACGACGTAATCGACCTTCTTGCTTTTGAAGAGGTACTCGATGCCCCTGGCCATCTGGTCGGAAACGCTCCGACTGCGCTGCATGATCTTGGCGAAATCGAAGCCCACTTCACCCGACACGGAGAGGCCGTAGTCGCCGATGTGCCCGAGCAGTTGCTTCACTTCGGCGCTCTTGAGCAGCGCCTTGGTCGGAATGCAGCCCCAGTTGAGGCAGGTCCCCCCGGCGCGTTCCATTTCGACGCACACCACTTTTTTCCCGAGCTGGGCCGCGCGAATCGCCCCGACATAACCCGCCGGGCCGCCGCCGATGATAATGAGATCGTAGTCCATAAAGCATTTACTCTAACACAAATTTCGTGCCACAAAACATCCCTTTTGCGCAATCCAAGCCGTGCTTCCGATAAGGCCTGTAAGGGCTTGAGTTGCCTTGAATTGCCTTGATTTGGCTGAATTTCGGCTCGATTTTCTATTTTTCGGCAATTTTTGTGGGGCCTTGTGGAGCTTTGCCGCGTCTTGCTGTGCGCTGTGGGCCCTTTGCCTGCCGTTGGCGCGTGCGGGATGCCATTTTTTGACGGGATTAACATGATTAACGGGATTGGTGTGGTCCGGGCGCACACCGGGCGCGGGGAGCGTATCCGATATAGCCGTCCGTTCGACGGCGGCGAAGGGGTGGAGGATGGGTTCGCTCATCGGGAGGGAGGGGTGGACAGAGATCGTAGGCAGGGCTTTTCGCTGGCGGAAGGATGGCTTAACGCGTTCCGGCTGTCTTGGCGATCTGCGCGAAAAGCGCGATAGCAGAGATTAAAAGAAACGGCTTAAAGGGTCTGTCCTCTTCTCCCTCGATGCGGCTCGGTTAAAACCCGATCTTGAACCCGGCCTCGACGGACTGGCCGAAGTAGTTGCTTTGGCCGGCCTGCACAGTGTAGTCGGTGAAGACGGTCAGGGCGTTGTTGACCTGCGCGTCGAGGCCGACGTCGATCAGGGCCGAGTCGCGGCTCGGGTTGGGCGTGTTCACCACGAACGATCCGGCCCCGATGCCGTCAAACTGGCTGGTGATCCCGCGGCTTTGGTCCATGAATTCGTGCTGCCAACTCGCGCTCAAGTGCGGGTTGAAGACAATTCCGCAGTCCCGGATGGCGTAGTTGATCCGTCCACCCAGGCTGCTGCGCAGTGAGTCGGCTTCGTCCTGGTTGACGATGAGGTTGTCTCCGGGCAGGCCGCTTTCGGTGTAGCCATCGACGTCGAGATGGACGTATTGGACGCCGAGGGTCGGGCCGAAGGTCCAGGGACCGCGATGGAAATCGTACCCGCCATCGAGGTCGCCGACGATCTGGTCGCCGCCGGGATGGCTGGTGGCGGTGCCGCCGAACGTGCCGATGGAAACGTTGCGGCTTTGGTTGTAGTTGTCAAAGCCGTAGCTGCCAAGCGCGTTGGCATACCAGCCGTTGTTCGTGTAGCTGGCATAAATGCCGGGCGAGTAGGTGTCCACGGAAGCGGTGCTGCCGATGTCATCAAGAGTGGCGTGGGTGTGGCCGTAGGCGAACGTCGCGCCGACAAGGAGATGGGGCGTGATCTTGAAATCAATCCCGGCCTGCGCCGCGCCGGTGGTGGCGTCGGCGTGACTGGTTCCCGCGGTCGCATCGGAGAAGTCCTGCGCCAACACCACGTTACCGGAAACGAAGACGTTCCAGAGGTTGGAGGGTTCCTCGCTCGGTTTGATCACTTCTTTGCGGTCGTCCATATCGACGCCGCCGAAGATCGAATCGCCCACGTCCGTGACCTGTCCCGTGCTTGGCGGGGGATTCCAGGCGAGGAGCCGGCTGTGGACCGCTTGCAGGCCGGGATCGTAATTGGGATCGTTGACGCTGAGGCCCGAGTCGTCGATGCCGCCCGCGCTGGAAACGAACGTGCCGTCGGCGCCGCGATGGTTGGCGAGGTAGCTGTCGAACGCTTGGGTC
>JAJSLI010000004.1 GCA_021272315.1 Methylacidiphilales bacterium
GGCTGTATGCAGAGTTTAGGATGCCCCACAAATCCAACTAGATTAACAGTGCCCGTATCGTTGCCAATTGGGAAGTTTCGAGTTCGCGGGAGCGCTATTAGCATTGGCGGTGATTCGCCCGACACCTCGCAAACTTGATAATGGGCTGGTTGGGGTTCGCGGCCTCCCTGGTCCCCAAATGCGAGGGACCGGGGGCAACCGCCTGACGCCGCTAACTACGCTAACACCGCCAACTCCGCTATCCTCTATCCATGCCACCATTCGAACGCCACGTCTTCGTATGTCATAACGTCCGCCCAGCTGACGCGCCGCGCCCCTCGTGCACTACCGACGGCCAAAGCCCGCTCCACGCCCGTCTTTCGCAACTCACCCGCGAAGCCGGCCTCACCGGCCGCGTCCGCATCAACAAGTCGGGCTGCCTTGACCAGTGCGAACACGGACCCACTGTCGTCGTCTACCCCGATGCCGTCTGGTATGGCGGAGTGAAACCCGAAGACGCCGACGAAATCGTCGCTGAGCACTTAATCGCCGGTCGCCCCGTCGAGCGCCTCCGCATTGCAGACTCCTGCCTTAACGCCAAAACCTGCCCCCACCGGTCGTAGAGGAGCGGAAAAACTCATCAGGGTGAGCACAATTATCGAAGAGCATTGCTCAGGGGTTAAAGAGGCTGCGGAAAAACTCAGCGAGTGGAGTAAGAGCTTCGAAGAACAATACCGCAGGGGTTAAAACCCGTCCTGTTTAGAGCCCTTATCGGCACGACTAAAGTCGTGCCCTGACACAAGGTCTTATCTCCCAGAGTTTTTCCGCAGCCTGTAAAGCCCCAGACTCATTTTATGGGCCTTATCGGCGCGACTAAAGTCGCGCCCTGATACAAGACGTTATTCCGTCGAGTTTTTCCGCAGCCTGTGAAGTCATTCCCTGACACGAATCTCTGACGCCATGATCCGCCAGACCGCTGCCTGGTCCAGCCCTTCCCCTTCACCAGCGCCCACCGTTCACAGTCCCCTGGGCAAAGCGGTGACACCGCTATGCCCGATAGGTTATCCTGACCTTTAACCAATGATTTTTTCTCGCGACTATATTGGGTATCTCGCCCGCCGCACAGTGAAGCACCTCGTTGACGCCAAACTCATCACCACCAGCGACATGAAGGTGACCGAAGAGCGCGTCAACGCCGCGCTGCTTGAGGAGCTGTCTCTCGAAGACCGCATCAACGAGGAGGTGCGCGTCATCCTCGAAGCCTACTCCGACGAGATGCGCAAAACCGGCGCCCAATATCAAGAGATGTTCAAGAAGGTTAAAACCGAGCTCGCGCGCAAATACAAGGCGGTGCTATGAGAATCAGCGCCGACAAGCTCAACAAGCTGGCCCACACCGTCGCCGACTCTCTCGCCGAGATTGACCAGGTCGGCTTCCTCGACGACCGCAACACCATCCGCCAGGAAGCCCGCAAAGCTCTCGAGACCCTTCTCACCGAAGAGGCACGAATCGACACCGCCGCCCGCCTGAAGATCGCAAATCAGCGCAAGATCATCCTTGAAGGCTCTCAGGAGTGGGAAATCCTCTATCGCAAGTACTACAACGACGAAGTCCGCAAGCTCGGCATATAAAGCGGGGCGAAAACGCTTCACTTGGCCAGATTGCAGCCGCTATCTTCTATTGACTTGCGTATATACGTTTGATATACATTGCATAATCAATGCGCCGGATTCTCGTGTGGCGCCAAATTGTACGACGCGCATGCCCTCCCTTCCTGGGAATAAGCAATGGCTCCAGCCTGGAAATGGTTTGAGCCGTTTCCTTTCACCCCCTGGTGGTAGAGGAGCGAAAAATGAGTACGGAGAAGCGCAAGCAATCACGTGAGTTAACTGACACGCAATTCGTTTATGCCGGTCAGAGATTTCGTTGGAATACTGCAAAGGCATTAGCCAACTTCAAGAAGCATGGTGTGCGTTTCGAGCAAGCATGCGAAGTATTCTTTGATCCATTTCTTTCGCTGCTCGACGCAACCGCAGACGATGAAGCGCGCGAAGCGGTCTTGGGATTAACAGAGGATTGGACGCTGCTTTTTGTGGTGCATGTGATTAGGGAGCGAGGCGTCATTCGATTAATCTCAGCACGGCGAGCCACTACCGGACAACGGAGGATTTATGAGGACAATGGCTGAAAGGCTCAAGAACAGAATGCGGCGCGACCGGCCCATGACGACAATCAGCATTCGAATTCCTGAAGACGTAATCGAAGACCTGAAAGAAGTTGCGCCGAAGCTGGGATTTTCAGGTTATCAGCCCCTGATCCGCGCCTACATTGGCCAAGGTCTGCGCAAAGACCTGGCGCGTCTTGAGCGCCCGGAGCTGACCGAACTCGAAGAGAGCCTGCGCCGGCACGGGGTAAAGGGCGACGTGATCTCGGCAGTCCTCGGCGAGGCCGTGCAACGTACCGCATAGATTGCGGCGTTCCTTTGGCCCCATCGCCAATCTTTGATAAAGTAATAAGGCGACCTTTTGGTCGCTTGCCCGCATTGTGTGGCGCTATCGTCCAGGGGTTAGGACGTGAGATTCTCAATCTTAAAACACGGGTTCGATTCCCGTTAGCGCTACCAGATATTGATCGCTAAAGCCCGCTAAATCAGCGGGCTTTGCTTTTGCCTCCATACTCCACAGAAACGTGCGCATCTTCAGCCCCGGTCAACACTCTGCCCGTTCAGCCGTCTAAACTGCTGTCAGAGTGTTCAGCAGGAAACCCTTATGAAAATCTCGCCTTATCTCGCTATTGCCGCTCCCCTTGCCCTCGCCGCCAGCCTCGCTACGCCTGCATTCTCCCAGGCCGCGACAGGCGATCAGCCCGTCGCCACACTCAAGGTGCAGGCTAACGAGGTCTTGCTGCCCGTCACCGTCCGCGACAAAAAAGGCAACCTCGTAACCAACCTCACGGCGGCCGACTTCACGCTGACTGAAGACAACCGGCCCCAGGTCATCAAGAGCTTCTCCATCCAGAGCGACCTGCCCTTTCTTTGCGGACTTCTGGTCGACACCAGCCGCAGCGTCTCGAGCGCCATGGACAATGAACGTGCCGCGGCCGGAAAGTTCGTCGACCTCATGCTTCCCGCCGACGTCAAGACCGCCAAGAATGGCGACCAGGCATTCCTCATCCACTTCGATCGCGAGGTCGAGCTGCTTGAGGATTTCACCAACTCCCGCGATAAGCTGCATCGCGAGCTTACTGAGATGGGTCCAACCGCGGCCGAGCACAACGACCCCAAAGGGCCTGAAACACGCGGTGACGACAGCGGCGGCTCCAATGGCAACAGCGGGTCACGAATCCACGGTGGCGGCGGCACACAGCTTTACGACGCCATCTATCTCGCATCCGACGAACTCATGAAACCCAAAGTGGGTCGCAAGGCGCTCATCATCTTCTCTGACGGCGCGGACCGCGGAAGCAAAGAGACCATAAACGAAGCCATCGATGCCGCAGACCACGCCAACGTCTCCGTCTACACCATCTACTTCAAGGGCGAACAGGAACGCAGCGATAACGGATTCCCTGGAGGCGGGCACCGTAGTGGCGGTGGCTGGCCGGGTGGTGGCGGCGGGTATCCGGGTGGAGGCGGCGGTTATCCAGGAGGTGGTGGAGGACAGAGACCCGCCAGGCAGGAGCAGGTCGACGGCAAGAAGATCATGACAGAGCTGGCCACCCGCACCGGCGCCCGCTGGTTCGAAGCTAAAAAGAAAGAGAACCTCGACGATATCTACAACGAGATCGCCCAGGAGCTTCGCGGCCAGTATCTGCTGAGCTACACGCCCGACAAGACAGACGACGACGGCGCGTACCACAAGGTCTC
>JAJSLI010000086.1 GCA_021272315.1 Methylacidiphilales bacterium
CTGCAGCGCGCCTTCGACCAGATCGTCCATGACGTCTGCCTGCAGAACCTCAACGTCGTTTTTGCCATGGACCGCGGCGGCCTTTCCGGCGACGACGGCCCCACCCACCACGGTCTTTTCGACATCAGTTATCTCCGCGCCATTCCGAACATGGTTCATCTGGATGCGAGCAACGAGGACGAGTTGGCCGACATGCTCTTCACCGCGCTTCATCACGACGGGCCCATCGCCATCCGCTACCCGCGCGGCAACGGCCCCGGCGTGGCGGTCAAGGCCAAGCCCGCGCTTATCCCCATCGGCAAGGCCGAGGTGGTCAAACACGGCACGCAGGTCGTCATTCTCGGCCTAGGCGCGCTCCTGCCCATGGCGCTCCAGGTCGCCCAGGAACTCGAAGCGAAAGGATTTTCCGCCGCGGTCATCAATCCCCGCTCGGTCAAGCCGCTCGACGGCGATACCATTTCGTTCTTCGCCCGCGGCGCGGAAGTGGTCGTCACCATGGAGGACCATGTCCTGCCCGGTGGTTTCGGCAGCGCGGTGCTTGAAGAATTGCAGGCCCGCGGCCTTCAGACTCCTGTCGTCCGCATCGGCTGGCCCGACGCGTTCATCGAGCATGGCAAACCCGACGCGCTCCGCGTCAAGTACGGCATCAGCGTCGCCGCCACGCTCGAGAAAACGCTCCCCTGGCTGGCCAAAGCGAAGCCCGCGATCAAGACGGATTCGAAGGTTGTGGCTTAATCTTGAGGTCACAATTTGTGATCTCAAGATTGTAAGTCCTTCTAATTCAAATGTAGAGGCGGTCTGTGACCGTCGATGTTTTTGAATTTTCTGCCTAGATGGCTAGTTGTTTGAGAGCAACATATTTGCCCTTAACATCTCCGTAAATCTCGGCGTTAATGTCAAATAATTCGTAGTGAGAGATTACGTAATCACAAAGCGATCTTATGTCAGGAAACACCTCTTTGATACCTGCGGCACCGTATTCAAAGCGAAATTCTAGCATAGTTGCGATGCTGGATACAGCATCACAAGCACCCTTGGCGTTTTCACTTAGAATGAAACGAAGTGCTATGGGAAAATAAAATACGAAAGCTTTATCGCCCATCCACATTAAGTCCTCTTGATAACAGAGGGGGTTAGTGTCGAAGAGATTATAAGCCTCTTCCAAGGTCTTATTTCCAAATCGCTTCCAAGCAGTGGCTATGTCTAAGTCGACCATGTCTCCGAAATCTTCTTGAGTCGGAAGTGATTTCATTGCTCGGAACCTACAGTCCTCGACTGTCCTGTTACATGAAAAAGCTCATGAAGTTTTCGCGAGAAGATACGCAGGCAGATCGGCAATCGCAATGCGCTCCTGCTTCATGCTGTCGCGATGGCGCAGGGTCACGGTCTCTTTCTGGCCGACGGTGATGGGCGCGCCGGTCGCGGAAGTTGATGCCTCTTTCACGCCTTCCAGCGTCTCGAAATCGATGGTGATGCCGAACGGCGTGCCGACTTCATCCATGCGCCGGTAGCGGCGGCCGATGGCGGCGCTGTCCGCATAGAAAACTTTCATCAGGGGCTGGAGCGTCTTGTAGACATTCTTCGCAATGGCAACCAGCTCGGGCTTGTTTTTCAGCAGCGGAAAAACGGCTGCCTTGACCGGAGCGATGCGGGGCGCGAACCGGAGCACCACGCGTGTTTCTTCCTTGCCGCTCTCCTCGTCCTTGATTGTCTCCTCGGCATAAGCTTCACAAAGAATGGCCAGGACGGTGCGGTCGACGCCCGCGCTCGGTTCGACGACTTCCGGCAGATATTTCTGCTTCAGTTCCTCGTCGAAATATTCGAGCGGCTTGCCGCTGTGTTCCTGGTGTTGCTTGAGATCGTAGTTGCCGCGATGGGCGATGCCTTCCAATTCCTGCACGCCGAACGGAAATTCGTATTCGAGATCGTAGGTGCCCTGCGAATAGAACGCGCGGTCCTTGTCCGGCACGGTGAGAACATGAATTTTGGCGCGCGGAATGCCAACCTCTTCATACCAGGCGAGCCGCTCTTCCTTCCATTTTTCCAGCCACTCCGGGCCGGTGCCCGGCTTGACGAAGAACTCGAGCTCCATCTGCTCGAACTCGCGCGAGCGGAAGGTAAAATTGCGCGGGTTGATCTCGTTGCGGAACGCCTTGCCGATCTGGGCGATGCCGAAGGGCAGTTTTTTCTGCGAAACATCGAGGACGTTTTTGAACTGGACGAACATCGCCTGCGCCGTTTCGGGCCGCAGGTAAGTGATCGCCGAATCGTCCTGCACCGGACCAATATAGGTTTTAAGCATCAGGTTGAAGATGCGGGGTGGACTTAGCTCAGCACCATTTTCGGGATTGAACTTGGTGGAGTTTTCGACTTCCTCGACGCCATAAAGATTCAATTTGAAATCTTCGTAACCACGAAGCTTATAGAATTGAGACGCGACTTTAGCTGCGGCAGCTTCACCTTTTCCTTTAGCGACCAGAACCGAAAACGGCAAAAGCAGGGGTTTTGCGTTATCGGGACGACTCGAGGATTCGAAACCTTTAACAGTTATTCCCACGCTCTTTGCCCATTCATGATAGAGGTGCTGCTCGCCCTCTGAGGGAGGCAAAATTATACCTTCATAATGATAAACCGTCCCACTTTGCGGTTCGATCTGGTCGGCACGGTAACGCTTCTGCGTCAACATACACTCCACCAGCGGATCAGAAAAGGTCGCCTCGTGGCCGCTGGCTTTCCACACGGCGCGGTTCATCAGAATGGAGCCGTCGAAACCGACGATATCGTCGCGCAGTTGCGTCATGCACTTCCACCAATAATCCTTGAGGTTGCGCTTCAACTCGACGCCGAGCGGACCGTAGTCCCAGGCGCCGTTGAGGCCGCCGTAAATCTCCGACGATTGAAAAATAAAGCCCCGGCGTTTGCACAGGGCCACGATCTTGTCCATTTTTGCGACTGCTGCGGGATCGGCCATAAGAGGGGAAATCATCCCGGCAAAGCCCATTGGGGAGCAAGGGAAATCGGTACTGCGGCGGCTTTGCCGTCCTCGAAGCATTCGACAAGTCAGCCTTGTCCGATAGACTACCCCTATGTCCGAATCTGTCCGCACCAACGTCCTCGGCGGCAAGCTTCTTCCCTGCTGCTTCTCGCCCATGACCGGCTTTTATCGCGACGGCTACTGCCGCACCGGCCCCGGCGATTATGGCCTCCACACCGTCTGTATTGAGGCCACCGCCGAGTTTCTCGCCTTCAGCCGCGCCGCGGGCAACGACCTCAGCACGCCCATGCCGCAGTACCAGTTCCCCGGCCTGCAGCCCGGCGACCGCTGGTGCCTTTGCGTGACGCGCTGGAAAGAGGCGCTTGAAGCCGGCATGGCCCCGGCGGTCGTCCTCTCGGCCACGCATATCTCGGCGCTCGAGTTTGTTTCGCTCGAGGACCTGCAGCGCCATGCGGTCAAGGAAGAGGCGGGCGGGTAGCCTCTACGGTTGGGTGATTGGGGCTGGCTGGGTTGACGGAGCCGGTTGGGCTTTTTGGACGCTTACCCGCATGCCGTCGGTCAGTTTATCGACGCCATTGATGACGACGGTATCACCAACGTCGACGCCGGTCAGAACATCGGTCTTATAATCCTGGGTGGCGCCAACTGTGACAGCCTGCTTGCTGACCGTCCGTTCGTCGTCGTCGAAGATCCAGACGTAGTCCCCATCCGGGCTGACTTGAATGGCAGAGGCGGGCACGAGAATCGCGTTTTGTTTGGTCTCCAGGTTCACGCGTACGTTGACGAATTGATTGGGGAAAAGGTTGTTGTCCGCATTTTGGAACAGGGCCTTGAGTGACAGCATACCCGTCGAGGGGTCGATTTGATTGTCGGTCGCCAGCAGCGTGCCGTCGGCCAGTTTTTTTGTCATGTCGCGGTCGTAGGCCTCGACCTTGACCTGCGATCCGCTTTTGAGCAGGGCCATCAGGGCGGGCACGTCGTCCTCGGCAATCGGGAAAACGACCGTGATCGGCTGGAGCTGATTGATGATCAGGAGCCCATTGGTGGAGGAGATGGCGGAGGTGGAGGTGGTCGAGCTGCCGGGCTGCACGTAATTGCCCGGGTCCACCAGCCGCAATCCGACGCGGCCGGCGATGGGCGCGGTGATATTGCAGTAGGTGATGTTGAGCTGGACTGCGTCAATCTGCGACTGGTCGACGCCTACGGTCGCCACATCCTGCTTCACCAAAGCCTGCTGAGTGGCCAGTTGCTGTTGCGGGATCGAATTTTGCGCCCAAAGGGTCTGGTAGCGCTGCAAGTCGATCTTGTCGTTGTCGAGCTTGGCCTGATCGTGCTCCAACTGCGCCTTGGCCTGCGCCAGTTGCGCCTCGTAAGGGCGGGAATCGATCTGCACCAGCAAATCGCCCACATGGACCATCTGCCCTTCGGTATAAAGCACCTTCATCAACTGGCCGCTGACCTGCGGCACGACTGTCGTGGTGTTGATCGGGGTGACGTTGCCCAGCGCCGTCAAATATTTCGTGATCTGCCCTTGAACCGCGTCGGCCGTCACCACCTCGATTCGGTTGGCTCCTGCTCCCCGTTTGCCGGAAGAAGAGGCAGTCTGGGCGGCGCCCGGCTTGGCGGCCGAGTGGTGGAAATAAAAATAGCCCCCTGCGATCGCGGCGAGCAGCAGCAGAAGAAGAAGGAGCCAGCGGGAGCGCCCTCTCTTTTGCGTTTGAGCCGGATCCAAGCTGGTCGGCCCGCTTCTCTTCGCGTCGGCGGGCGGGACCTGGGTTGTTCCCGGATGGATCGTCGCGCGTGACATAAATCAGCCGGCGGCCGATCCCGCCAAATTAGCCGCCGGGTGTGGGTTTGACATGCTGTTGCCTCCAGGCATCCAGCTTGGCATAAATCGGGGCCAGCGTGGGATCAATTTTCAACGCCTCCACGCGGATTTTCTGCTGGTGGTCGTGCCACGTGGCAAAAAACGCCTTGCGGGCGTCCGGCGATGCGCTGGCGCCCTGACTGTCCAAGTCGTCGCGCTGCTGGCTCAGGGTGTCATCTTCAGCCTTCAAGTCGGGATGAGCGGCCAGCACCTGCTTTTTTACCTTGCGCAGATATTCGCGTTCATCGGGCGTCAGGGCCGAAGAGGGTGACGAGGGATTGACGGCGGGGGCATTGGTGCTGCCTTGGTCCTGCGCAGACACCAGATAGACACCGGTGGCCTGCAATACGAGGGCCGTCATGATAAGTAATAAACGACGGGGCGATTTCATAGTTGAGGGCAGGTTCGAATGAAGAATGGGAGCGTTATTACTATAATGTGACGCGGGACTCATCAATGGGTTTCAAAAACCTTGGGCATCCTTGGGGAGGTTGCTCTGGCATGGGAGGGAGCTGTTGCTGCTTTACATTTTTGTAAGATTTGAAACAAGTTGCTGCCACGGGCGTCCTAATCAACATGCCCCGCTTACCTTTTGCCAAGATCGGGCGACGCTTGCTGTGCGTCGCGACAGTACCCCTTTTACTGGCCGCCTGTGCGCCCTCCGAGCAGCAACAGACCGATTATGCGGTGGTCCAGCACAGCCGCGTTTCCCCGGCCATTTACGATAAAATGGTCCACGGGGACCCGCTCAGCATGTCTGACATTATCGCGCTCTCCCAGGCGCATGTCAGCGACGCCATCATCATTCGCTACATCCGCGATCAGCACACGATTTACTATCTCTCGCCTCCGGACTTTGATTACATGCAGAAGCAGGGCGTGTCGCAAAGCGTCATTGATTATATGGCGCAAACGGCGCCTCCTGGCCCGCCGCCAGGTGGGCCTGGTGGACCTTATCCTTATCCCGTTCCCACTGTCGGAGTCGGCGTGATCTTTGGTCCCGGTTGGGGAGGGGGGCATTGGCGATAAGGAGGGTTGAAATTTCCCGCAAGATTAGTCCATCGCCCGGACAGGTTGGAATGTATTTTGCCGCGATTCCAAATTCTGGATCGCTACATGCTTCCTCTAGGCAAAATAAAATGGTGTCGTAAAATTATAAGAGTCATATTGCCAAAATATGATAACCTTATAACTTAACTCGAATGAGGAAAATGAATCAATCCAACGTAGGATTACGGTCAGGAGCCGGAATCGGCCTGAAAGCGATTTTGAGCTGTCTGGCCGCGGTACTGACGCTGTCGCTTGCGCCAGCCTTTGCCGGGACCGACATGAAGCAAATCACCCCTCCGGCCGCGATCG